>NZ_JBSFJC010000061.1:0-54710 GCF_053597855.1 Kitasatospora sp. NPDC001225 | reverse complement strand
GGTGGCGAGCCGTACCAGGAAGTCGACGGTGGTCAGGGTGTGCACGACGGCACCTCCTTCACGGGAGGAGGGGTACGGACGGTGGCACGCGGTCGGTGGCCCCGGTGCGATGGGGGCAGCCGCCCAGGGCGGTCCGGACGATCACGATGACGACCAGGACCGCCACGATCGGCGGGTAGGTGCGCAGGGCACCCGTGCCGATGTCGCAACCGGTGGAGACCGCGCATCGCGCGCCGAGGACGCGATGCCGGCAGGGCATGGCGAAGCCGTCGGGCGGGCGTGACGCAGCGGCGCGTGTGCGCGCGGGGGAGGTGGCTACCGCGTGCCGGAGGTGTACGAGGGCAGGCGCGGGAAGGGGCGACTGTGGCCCGGACTACTGCAATCCATGTCTCTCGCCTCCTCCCGGTCGACGCACCCCGTGGTGCGTGTGATCGACACGGCAAGGAGTTCGCCGGCGCGCGGAAACAGCAGCCGACTCACCCCAACTCGTCAGAGCTTTGGCACTCCACGGCGTGTCCGGCCGCCTCGGCCGGAAGCCACTTCGGATCAACCCTTAGGTCGGGAGGATCTGTCCTAACCCTGGGCGTCTCTCGACGTCGTCGGATCAGTGGCCTGTGTCCGTGAAGAAGCCTCACCGAACGAGGTGCCTTCTTCAAACCTCGAAAAGCATAGTCCTCCGCCCCGGGCATACTTGCGCACTTGGTAGAATCTTTACCTTTCGCGTCATGTGGAGGGATGTGGAGGGCGGTGGCGCGAGTGGCCGGCGCCGCCGCGGGGCCGGGCCGCAAGGATCGCGTTAAGGCTTCGCCGGCCGCTTGCCACCGCCGCAGGGGCTGCTACACCGGAACCAGGAGGTGCGCGATGCCCTGGTACGTTCGGCAGGTCCGGCTCGTTCGGCGCCTGATGGCAGGGCCGTCCTCGCTGGTGGTGGCCGTGGTGGTGCCGCTCGCGCTGAGCGCGGTGCTGCTGCCGGCGCGTGGCCACCTGGCCAACACCAACGTCGCCCTGCTGCTGGTCGTCGCGGTGGTGGCGGTCGCCGCCGTGGGGCACCGGCTGGCCGGTGCCGTCGCCGCGCTGAGTGCCGCCGCGTGGTTCGACTTCTTCTTCACCGCCCCCTACGAGCGGTTCAGTATCAGCGACTCGTCGGACATCACGACGGCGGTGCTGCTGCTCGCCGTCGGCCTCACGGTGTCCCAACTCGCCGCCCGTGCCCGCCGGTTCGAGGTCGTCGCCGTCACCGACGCCGGCCACCTCGCGCGAATCCACGACGCGGCGGTCCTGGCCCGCTCGAAGCCCGCCCCGACCGTGGTGGACCACGTCCGGGACGAGCTGGTCGACCTGCTGGGCCTGCGGGCCTGCCGGTTCGAGTACGGCTCCCTGATCGGCCACCCGCCGCGCCTGGAGCACGACGGGTCCGTCGTCGTCGGCCGGAAGGTCTGGCCGACCGAGGAACTGGGCCTGCCCGCCGAGGAGGTGGAGCTGCGCGTGTTCGGCGGCAACGGCCGCTACATCGGCAGGTACCTGCTCGACCCTGCCCCCGGCAGCCACCCCGACCGCCAGACCCTCCTGGTCGCGGTCACCTTGGCCGACCAGGCCGGCGCGGCCCTGGAGACCTCCACGGGCCACGTGACGGCCGCCTGACCCCTCACCTCGCCAATCCCGGGCACCCACCGCGCCGGGCGGTGATCCGGTCTAGCGTGAACGGTGCTGACGACGAGGACGAAGGAGGTGGCGGCCGTGCGGCTGGAGATGCTGACGGTTCCGCAGTGCCCGAACGAGTCGGTGCTGGCGGAGCGGCTCGCCGTGGTGCTGGCCGACCTGCCGGGCGTCGGGCTGGTGCGGCACGTGGTCGAGGACCAGGAGGACGCCGAACGCCTGGGCATGCACGGCTCGCCCACCCTGCTGGTCGACGGGAACGACCCGTTCGCCGCCCCCGGAACACCGCCGAGCGTGTCCTGCCGGCTCTACCGGAGCGCGGACGGCCGGGTGGACGGGGCGCCGAGCGTCGAGGAGCTGCGACGGGTACTCGGTGCCCCGGCCCGGTCCGCCACCCGCGAGGTCGGATGACGTGCTCCGCGGGGACCGACCCGCGGGCTCGTGCCCACTCACGGTGAGGCGTCCTGGCTCGCGGGCGGTGGCCAGACCCTCGCCTCGGTCCGGTCCGCGAGGCCGGCTCGACACCTTGCTCCTATAGCGTGCGCCGGAACCGAAGTCCGGAACGGCCGTGCGCCGTGGTCGAGGAGCGAGCGATGGGGACACCGGCAGCGGCCCGGGCCGGGGAGCTGGGGCGCCACCTGGGCGTGTTCGACGCCGTGGTGATCGGGCTCGGGTCGATGATCGGCGCGGGGATCTTCGCCGCGCTCGCCCCGGCCGCCGGCGCGGCCGGGTCCGGTCTGCTGCCGGGCCTCGCCCTGGCCGCGGTGGTGGCGTACTGCAATGCCACCTCCTCGGCCCGGCTGGCCGCCCGCTACCCGGAGTCCGGCGGCACCTACGTCTACGGCCGTGAGCGGCTCGGCGAGTTCTGGGGCTACCTGGCGGGCTGGGGCTTCGTGGTCGGCAAGACCGCCTCCTGCGCGGCGATGGCCCTCACGGTGGGCTCCTACGTGTGGCCCGGACAGGCGCACGCGGTCGCGGTCACCGCGGTGGTGGTGCTCACCGCGGTGAACTACGTCGGCGTGCGGAAGTCCGCGTGGCTGACCCGGGGGATCGTCGCGGTCGTCCTGGCGGTGCTCGCCGCCGTGGTCACCGCCTGCCTGACCGGCCCCGCCGCCGAGGGCGCTCGGCTCGCCGTCGGTGCGGACGCGACCTTCGGCGGGGTGCTCCAGGCCGCCGGCCTGCTGTTCTTCGCGTTCGCCGGCTACGCGCGCATCGCCACCCTCGGCGAGGAGGTCCGCGACCCGGAGCGGACCATCCCCCGGGCGATCCCCACCGCGCTCGCCATCACGCTCGTCGTCTACGCGGCCGTCGCCGTGGCCGTGCTCGCCGTGCTCGGGCCCGACCGGCTCGCCCACACCGCCGCACCGCTCACCGAGGCCGTGCGTGCCGCCGGCGTCCCCGCGCTCGCCCCGGTCGTGCGCACCGGGGCGGCCGTCGCGGCGCTCGGCTCGCTGCTCGCGCTGATCCTCGGGGTCTCGCGCACCACCCTGGCGATGGCCCGCGACCGGCACCTGCCCCACGTCCTGGCCGCCGTCCACCCGCGCTTCCGGGTGCCGCACCGCGCCGAGCTCGCGGTCGGCGCGGTGGTCGCGGTCCTGGCCGCCACCACGGACGTCCGCGGCGCGATCGGCTTCTCCTCCTTCGGTGTGCTGGCCTACTACGCCATCGCGAACGCGTCCGCCTGGACCCTCACCCCCGTGAAGGGCCCCGTGCGGATCGTGCCCGCCGTCGGCGCCGTCGGCTGCGTGCTCCTGGCCTTCGCCCTGCCGCCCTCCTCGGGCCTGTGGGGAGCCGCGGTGATCGCGGCCGGTGCCGCCGCCTACTGCCTGCGCAGGGCCGCCGCCCGCGCCTGACGGACGGGAGCACCGTCCCGGCGGCTAGGCAGGGCCCCGGGAGGTGGCGTTACGCCTGGGCGCGACTCAGGACCCAGACGCCGTAGGCGTCGTTCGCGGGGTGCAGCTGGTAGGTGCCGGCCCGCAGATCGACGCGCAGTCCGGCGGCGGCCAGGTCCGCCTCGAACTCCGCCGCCGGGTAGGTGCGGGCGTGCGGCGGCGGGTCCTGGAGGTGGAAGCCGACCAGGATCCGGCCGTTCTCGCCGAGCACGTCGCGCATCGCGCCCAGCGCCCTGCGCTCCGTGTCCTCGGCGAGGAAGACGATGACGTTGCCCACGCAGACGACCAGGTCGAACGGGCCGTCGTCGGGGCCGAGGTCGAGGATGTCGCGCTCCTCGATCGCCAGCCCGGGGTAGGTCTCCCGGGCCTGCCGGACCAGGGCCGGGTCGGGCTCGATCGCGACCACGTCGTGCCCCCGCCGCAGCAGCGCCGCGGCGACCCGGCCCATGCCGGCGCCGGCGTCGAGCACCCGGGCGCCGCGCGGCAGGAGGGTGTCGGCGAGCCGGGCCTCACCGTCGACGTCCTCGCCGGCGGAGATGAGGTCGGCGAACCGCTTGCCGTAGTTCCCGCTCTGCCGCGCCTCCTGCCAGCGGGTTCGCCGCGTCGTCGGTATGGGCTCTCCGTGCGGCGGCGTGGTGCTGTTCATGTCCCGCATCCTAAGGCGAGACCGTCGGCGCTGGTCACGGCCACCGAACGCCCGGCCGCGGGCCCTGGCGCCGCAGGCCCTCCCGGGGCCTCGGGCTCCGCGAGACGACCGGACGATCATGTGTCGGACCGGCCCGGCCGTCACAGCTCGGCCGACAGGCTGATCGCCGAGGCGGGGCACAGGGCGACCGCCTCGCGCACCGCGTCCAAGGCCTCGGCGGGAGGGTCGGGTTGCCGTACGACCGACGTGCCGTCGTCCTCGCGCTGGTCGAAGACCTCGCCGGCCGTCAGGGCGCACATTCCGGAGCCGATGCAGCGGTCGACGTCCACGGTGATCCTCATCGGTCACGCGTCCCAGGTGACGGGGAGGCTCTTCACCCCGTAGATGTCCGCGAGCTCCGGGCGCAGGGCGACCTCCTCGGGCGGTACGGCCAGCCGCAGCGTGGGGAAGCGGCCGAGCAGCGCGGGGAAGGCGACCCGCATCTCGATGCGGGCGAGCTGCTGGCCCAGACACTGGTGGATGCCGTGGCCGAAGGCCAGGTGTCCGCCGTCCTGCCTGCTCAGGTCGAGCACGTGGGGATCGGGGAAGCGCTCGGGGTCGCGGTTGGCGGTATTGAAGGAGAGGATCAGCCGCTCGCCGGCCTTGACGGTCCGGCCGCCGAGTTCGACGTCCTCCAGGGCCGTCCGCATGAAGGTCTTGGCGACGCTCAGGTAGCGCAGCAGCTCCTCCACGGCCCGGTCGGCGAGCGCGGGATCGGCGCGCAGCGCGGCCAGTTGGTTCGGGGTGCGCAGCAGCGCGAAGGTGCCGAGGGCCAGCATGTTCGCGGTGGTGTCGAGTCCGGCCGCGAGCAGGATCAGGCTGATCCCCTTCAGCTCCTCGTCGGTCAGGTCGCTGTCGGTGAGGTCGCTGAGCACGTCGTCGGTGGGGTCGGCGCGCTTGGCGGCCACCAGTTCCGCCAGGTACTCCTGGGTCGCGGCGTAGGCCGCCATGAGGTCCTCGTCGCTCGTCTCCCCGTTCATGAACGAGTCGACCTGCTCCTGGAAGGAGCCCCGGTCCTCGTACGGCACCCCGAGCAGTTCGCAGATCACGATGGCGGGGATGGGCTTGGCGAACGCGGTCACCAGGTCCGTCGGAGGCCCGGCGGCCTCCATGGCGTCCAGGCGGGCGGCGGTGACCTGCTCGATGCGCTCGGTGAGCAGCCGCATGCGCCGGACGGTGAACTTGCCCGTCAGGGGCTTGCGGTAGCGGCTGTGCTGGGGCTCGTCCATGAGGACGAACTCCCCGGGCGGCGCCGGCGGGATCTGGAAGTCGCCGTAGTCGATGGTCGGGTGGAGCATCAGGTCCTTGCGCGAGCTGAACCGGGTGTCGGCCAGCACCGCCCGGACCAGGTCGTAGCCGGTGACCAGCCAGCCGGGCTGCCCGCCGGGGAAGGTGTAGCGGCTCATCGGCCCGTGCCGGCGGGCGTCGATCAGCTCGGCGGGCGGGTCGAAGGGACAGCCGGGGCGGCGTGCCGCCGGCATGGTCGTGACGGTGTGCGGGGATTCCCCCATGGCCGTGCCTCGTTTCGCGTTGCCGCACGTTCGGATAACTGGAAAGCTACGGCTTTTCCTGACGTGGCGTCAATCGCATGAAAGGCATTGTGCCAGCTCAGTAGCGGTAAACTGATGCAATGACGCTGAACTCGAACGCAACGGCCCGTTGCAATGGATGAAGGTTAAGGCAAACTCGCCGGGCGTCACGGAGCAGGCTGTCACCCGGCGGGCCGGTGGGCGCGGTTCGCTGTGGCGTGCACGGAGCCGAGCAGGCTGAGTGCCTCGGCGCTGGGGCTGCCGGGTTCGGCATGGTAGATGATCAACTGCTGGCCGGGGGCGTCCCGCACGTCGAACGCGTGGTGGGTGAGGGTCATGCCGCCGACGTCCGGGTGGTGGACGTGCTTGTGTTCGCGGGTCTTGCCGCGCACGGTGTGGGTGTTCCACAGCCGGGCGAAGTCCGTGCTGCGCGTGCTGAGTTCGCCTACGAGAGCCCGTAGGCGCGGACTGCCCGGGTCGACGCCGGACGCCTGGCGCAGGTGCCCCACCACCGTCTCCGCCGTCCGGTCCCATCGGAGGTGGAACGGTCGACCTGCCGGGTCGAGGAAGACCATGCGGGCCAGGTTGTCCATCGCTTCGAAGGGGGAGTACAGGGCCTCGGCCAAGGCGTTGGCGACCATCTCCGCCGCCTTGCCCGTGTTGCGCGCCCAGGGCGGCGGGCACATCGTGAACATCGCCTCCGTCGGCGCGCACGAGGTCTCTCCCACCGCCGCCGTGTACTGCGCCACCAAGTTCGCGGTCCGTGCGATCTCCGAGGGCCTGCGTCAGGAGTCCGCCGGTGACGTCCGGGTCACGCTGGTCTCGCCGGGTGTCACGGAGTCCGAACTCGCCGACGGCATCGCGGACCCGGCCGCCCGGGCGGCCATGCGGACCTACCGCGCCGTGGCCCTGCCGGCCTCCGCGATCGCGGACGCCGTCGCCTATGCGATGTCCCAGCCGCCGTACGTCGACGTGAACGAGATCGTCGTACGACCCGCGGCGAGCGTCCAGTGACGGAAGGAAAGGGCTGGAGAGGCCACCTCCACCCTCTGGTGGAAACGGCCTCTCCGGTCTGTGGAATCGCGGTCGGGAAGGTGTAAACCCGCCAATTCCTCGGTGTCTTGACGGATCGTCAGGTTGTCAGGAAGCCGGAAGGCGCGGGGTGCGCGGCGGCTCCGTGCGGCGGTGTCCGGTCGACTCGAAGGCGGCGGCGAGCCGGAGCAGGCTGTTGTCGTCGTAGGAGCGGCCCGCGAAGGTCAGTCCGACGGGCATGCCGGTGTCCGCCATGGTGCCCATGGGGACGGTGACCGTCGGGATGCCGAGGTGGCGGGGGGCGAGGTTGCCGTTGGCGACCCAGACGCCGTTGCGCCAGCCGAGGTCGGCGGAGGCCTCGTTCACGTCCATGTCCGCGGGGCCGACGTCGGCGACGGTGGGGAAGACCACGGCGTGCAGGCCGAGTTCGTCCATCCACGTCTCCAGGTCGATCCGGCGGGTCTCCTCCAGGCCGCGCAGGCCTTCCTCGAGGTGCGGCATGTCGGTGATCGACGCGTAGGGGTGGTCGCGCACCAGCCGCGGGTAGTCGGCGATCCCGTCGTCGAAGCCGGCGTAGCGGTCCGGCAGTTCGCCGGGGTGCTTGGGCCAGATGAGCGCGCCGTCGACGTCGGCGAGCGTCGCCAGCGCGGGGTCCCCGTTGGCGCGCAGGAAGTCGTCCCAGGCCCAGGCGGAGAGGTCGAGGATCTCGTGGGTGAGGAAGTCGCGGCTGACCAGGCCCCGGGTGAGGAGCGACGGCGCGCCGGGGCGGTCCGACTCGTAGTTGGTCACCACGGGGAAGTCGACCTCGACGACCTCGGCGCCGGCGGCCTCCAGGTCGCGGCGGGCGGCCTGCCACAGGGCGATCACCGAGGCGCGGGTGTCGATCGGCTGCCCGGTCTGGCCGCCGATGCCGCCGTCGGGGTTGGTGCCGGCGTCGGGGTCGGCGTTGATGTACATCCGGGGGACGCCGACGCGCCGGCCGGCGAGCGTCGCGCGCGCCGCCGCCGCGTTGGCGGGGGCCAGCGCCGGGTAGGAGGCCGGACGGACCTGGGACGGCGCGGGCAGCGGGATCCAGGGCTGGGCGCGCCACAGGTCGCCGCGGGTGTCCGGGTCGTCGGCGACGATGACGTCGAGCAGTTCGAGCAGGTCCGCCATGGTGCGGGTGTGGGGGACGACGACGTCCATGGTCGGGACGAGCGGCCAGTTGCCGCGCACCGAGATCACGCCGCGGCTGGGCGTGTAGGCGCACAGCGCGTTGTTGGAGGCGGGGGCCCGGCCCGAGGACCAGGTCTCCTCACCGAGGCCGAAGGCGCCGAACGAGGCGGCCGTGGCGGTGCCGGAGCCGTTGGAGGAGCCGGAGCCGTAGGCGCTGGTCAGCCAGTCGGCGCTGTACGGGCTCTCCGCGCGGCCGTACACGCCGCGCTGCATGCCGCCGTTGGCCATCGGCGGCATGTTGGTCAGGCCGATGAGCACGGCCCCGCCGGCGCGCAGGCGCTCGATGGCGAAGGCGTCGCGCTGGGCCACGAGGTGCTCGAAGGCCGGTGAGCCGGCGGCGGCGGTGAGGCCCTCGGCGAGGTAGCTGTCCTTGGCGGTGTAGGGGATGCCGTCGAGGGGGCCGAGGGTCTCGCCGCGGGCGCGGCGGGCGTCGGAGGCCTCGGCCTCGGCGCGGGCGCGGGGGTTCGTCACGACCATCGCGTTGAGCGCGGTGGCGGTGCCGGGCCGGTCGTAGGCGTCGATCCGGGCGAGATAGGCGTCGAGCAGGCCGAGCGCGGTGGTCTCGCCCTTCTCCAACGCCGCGCGCAGGTCGGCGATACCGGTCTCGACGACGTCGAATGCGCGTGTCATGCGGGTGCCTCCAGGGTTTTCGGTTGAACGGTCCGAGGTGTCGGGCCTCGAAGGTGCGGCGCTGGGCCGCTGGTGGGACGTGACCCCGCCCGGGGGGGGGTGGGATGCAGCTTCGCACGCGTCGGCCGAGCGGTGCCGCCCGGGCCGACGCCGGCTACAGGACGGCGGGGGCGGGTTCGGCGGTGTGCGGGTGCTCCTGGTCGGTGTCGGTCATGCGGCGGTCGGGGCGGCGGGCCAGCAGGTAGGCGAGGCCGGCGAGGGTGACGGTGCCGACGCCGAGCGGCGCCGCCCAGATCTGGTACCAGGGTGCTCCGGCCGGGGCGAGGATGGTGCGCGGCCAGCAGATGTTGACCAGTTCGAAGCCGGTCCACAGCACCGCGAGGACGTTGAGCGGGGTGCCGAGGCGTCCGTAGCCGACCGCTCCGGCGGGCGTCCAGGTGCCGCGCAGGCGGGCGACGAGGGCGACGAGGGCGAGGATGAAGAACGGCACGAAGATGGCGGCGCTGCCGAAGGTGATCAGGCTGCCGATGGCCGAGGTGTTCAGGCCGAGCACCAGCGCGGCGCAGCTGACCGCCGTGGCGGCGACGAGGCCGCCGATCGGCGCCTGGTGCCGGTTGACCTTGCGGACGTGGCGGGAGAAGGGGAAGACGTCGTCGCGGGCGAGGGAGTAGAGGCCGCGGGCGGCGCCGCCCTGGGAGGCCATCAGGCAGGCCGTGAAGCTGATCAGGACGACGAGGACGAAGGGCTTCTCGGCCCAGCCGCCGAAGGCGTGGGTGACGGCGCTGGTGACCGGGTCGAGGTCCTTGACCGCGACGACGTCGGCGGGGTCGGGGTGGGCGAGTTCGACGGAGACCGCGTTGAGGATGACGACGAGTCCGACGCTGAGCAGCGACCACCACATCGCCCTGGGGACCTGTCGGGCGGCGTCCTTGGTCTCCTCGGCGGTCGACACGCAGGCGTCGAAGCCCATGAAGGCCCAGCCGGCGACGGCCACGGCGGCGAGCAGGGCACCGGTGTCGCTGATGCCCAGCCCCTTCGGCGCGTTCAGGAAGTCGGTGAGCAGGGAGAGGCCGTGCTGCCGGAAGACCAGCAGCAGGGTGAGGCCGACCAGGACGGAGGCGACGGCTTCGGCGGCGATGCCCAGGCCGACGAACCAGCGCAGGAAGTTGATGCCGTAGGCGTTGACCAGGGTGCAGCAGAGGATGAAGCCGGCCGAGACGAGGACCTGTTCGGCGGGCGTCGGGACGGTGCCGAAGAGCGCGAAGAGCCAGGGCGAGGCGAGGTAGGCGACGGTGGTGTTGCCGAACATCACGGCGAACTGCCACATCCAGCCGCTCAGCCAGGCGACGGCCGGTCTGGCCAGGCGTCTGCTCCACTGGTAGGCGCCGCCGGCCAGCGGCCACTGCGAGGCGAGCTCGGAGTAGACGGCGACGACCAGGCACTGCCCGAGCAGGCACAGCGGCAGCGCCCAGACCCAGGCCCCGCCCGCGACGCTCATGCCGACCTGCACGGCGGCGTACAGCCCCACGACCGGGGAGACGACGGCGAAGCCCATGGAGATGTTTCCGAGCACGGTCAGGCTGCGCCGCAGCTCCTGCTGGTAGCCGAGCGTGGCCAGCCGGTCGGCATCGGTCGGGGTGGTCTCGGCCACGGGCTGCGCCTTCCAGATAAAACTAACTTTGTTAGCAACCGCTGTTGATCTGGCACGATAGCCTCCGGACACGGGGAGCGGAAGAGGGGATTTTTCTGTGGGCCGACCGAGCAGGGCAGTGCTGACCCGCGAGCGGATCGCGCTCGCCGCGCTCCAGGTGGTGGACGAGGACGGCCCCGACGGCCTGACCATGCGGGCGCTGGCGGAGCGGCTCGGGGTCAAGGCGGCCTCGCTCTACAACCACATCCAGAGCAAGGACGAGCTGGTCGACGCGGTCTCCGGGCTGGTCAACGACGAGATCGACCACACACCGCTGGGCGATCCCGACTGGCGGGCCGGCCTCGCGGCGTACGCGCGCGGCTACCGCGCGGTCTTCCTGAGGCACCCGAACGCCATCGCCCTGCTCGCCCGCCGCCGCGTCGAAGCGGCCAGCGCGCTGCGCGGCTACAACGGGCTGCTCGCCCTCCTCGGCCGGGCCGGCCTCGGCCCCGCGGACGCGGCGGAGGTCGCCGCGGCGGTGGACTACCTGGTACTCGGCTCCGCGGTGGAGACCTTCGCGGCCGGCTTCACCCGGGCACCGGCCGAGTACCGGCCGGAGTACCCGGCGCTCGCGGACGCCCTGGACAGCTCCTTCGCCCGCGGCGGCGGTGCCACGGGCCTCGACGACCGCGGGTTCGAGCTGGGGCTCGGTCTGCTGCTCGACGGCGTGGAGCGGCGGACCCCGTAGCGCCGGGGCGGCTCGTCGCTGCCAGGGGAGGGGACCGAGGCTCGTGCCGGACGGCGGGGGCGTTCGCGCGCCGACGGGTTGTCGGTCTGCGAACGCCCCCGTCCGGGGCCGCGGCGGATTGCTCGCGCCGGTGTGCGGGTCAGTACCGGGTGGTGACGGTGACCCCGCTGAACGCGGTCTTGCCGTAGAGGGTGATGTACCGGTACCCGGCGGTGGTGTTGGTGACGGTGATGCTCTGGTCGGCGCCGTTCTTGGTGGAGGAGGCGGTGTAGGCCGTGTTCGAGGCCCAGGCGTCGGAGTTGTAGTACAGGTGGGCGGTGCCGGTGCCGCCGGCCGTGCTGACGTTCAGGGTGACGGTGCCGGCGGGCATGAAGATGTACAGCTTGTCCTGCTCGCCCTCGGCGGCGGACCGGTCGGTGCGGAAGCAGTTGCGGTCCATGGCCCGCGGGTCACTGCCGGTGCAGGCGGTGGGGGCCGCGGGGGTGGTGACGGTGACGGGCTTGCTGGTGCCGGCGGTCTTCCCGTTGGTGTCGGTGACGGTCAGGGTGACGGTGTAGGTGCCGGGCGCGGTGTACGTCTTCCACGGGGTGGTCTCCGTGGAGGTGGTGCCGTCGCCGAAGTTCCAGGCCCGGGAGGCGATGCCGCCCTTTCCGCCGGTCTCGGTGGAGCGGTCGGTCAGCTGCGCGGTCAGGCCGGAGACGGTCGCGTCGAAGGCGGCGGTCGGCGTGCCCGCGCTCAGACAGGTGTCGGCGGCGCAGGTGTCGAGCCAGGTCCTGAAGCCCGCGTCGTAGAGGGTGCCGATGGCGTTGTAGTAGGCGTAGCCCTGGGCGTAGTTGCCGGCGCGGAAGTAGTAGAGCATGCCCTGGATGACGCTCGGGTACCGCTCGACCATGTGGCGCACGGCGAGGTAGCCCCAGTGGTAGGTACGGACGAGGTCGCTGTTGCGGTAGGTGCTCTGGAACAGGGTGCTGAGCGGGTAGGTGTGCTTGGGGGCCTGGGTCACCGCGTTGGTGTCGGTGACGCCGCGATACGTGTAGGAGACGTACTCGGCGACGCCCTCGATCCACCACAGGTCGGGGACACTCGTCTGCTGGTCGAAGCCGCCCTTGAGGTTGTAGCGGGCGTCCAGGACGTGGGCGTACTCGTGGTTGAGGTTCCAGATCCGGGCGGTGAAGCCGTTGTCGGTGGGGTGCCGGTACATGATGGTGACGGGCTGGTTGGCCGGGTCGGTCGGTGTCCCGGTGAGGGTGATGCCGCCGTTGTTGGTGTTGGCGCCGTAGATCGCCCCGGCGTAGGTCTGGTAGTCCGCCTTGCCGGAGAAGACCACGATCTGCACGGACGATTCGTACTGGCCGGGTATGGGGCCGTTGTCGCGGACGAGGTTGTGGAAGAACGCGTCCTCGCCCCTGAGATCGGTGCAGACGGCGGCGAGTTCGGCCGGGGTGAGGTCCTGGGCCAGGACGGTGCGGGTGGCGTCGCAGGTGTGGCGGACCGGCAGCGAGGCGGCGATCAGCCGCTTGTTCAGGTCGCAGGTGCCGTAGGTGGAGCACTGGTCCGGGTCGAGGTAGTCGGCCATGGCGGCGGTGGCGACCCACAGCGGGGCGGTCGGGCCGGTGATCGACGATCCGTCGAGCAGGGACTTGACCAGCGGCCGCACCTTGCCCTGGAAGGCCGGGTACTTGACGAAGCGGGTGAGCACGCGGCCGGCGTTGGCGTCCAGGACCGCGTTGTCGGTGCCGAGCAGGTCCCGGTGCTTGAGGGTGAAATCGTTCAGGGTGTCGATGATGCTCGGGTCGGCGGCGACGGCGGCGAGGAAGTCCGGGTTCTTGTCGTGGCCGCGGTCCAGCGGGGTGAAGACGCTGTTGACGAAGGTGACCATGTTCCTGGAGCCGTCGTACGAGCGGTCGTAGCCGTTCAGTACCCGCTTGTAGGTGTTCAGGTAGCGGGCCTGCAGCTTGGCGCTGTCGGTGAGGATGACGACGTCGTTCGCGATCTGACCGTGCGCGTCGGTCACGTCGGTGAAGTGCGGGCCCGCGACGAACGCGTCGATGCCGCGTGCCACGGCCTCGGTGAGCGTGCTGTCGAAGCCGGGGATGTGCGCGGGGTCGTTGGACTGCACGTAGTAGCCCGCGCGCAGGAACAGGACGAGCTGCCACGCACTCGTCGAGTTGTCACCCGGGTAGGTGGCGGCGGCGTCCCGGAAGGCGTCGGCGACCGTCGCCATCTGGCCCTGGCGGAACACGCTGACCGCCTCCGAACCGGAGGCGTAGAACAGCGAACCGATGCACTCGGGCTTCGAGGCCTTGACGAAGGCGACGAGGGCCGTCCCGGAGCGGCCGCTGAAGTCGGCCGGGGTGCACGACTGGACGGCTGCCGGAGCCGCGGACAGCGTCTGCGGCGAGGCCTTGGCCGAAGCCGTTCCGGAGGAAGCGGGCTCGGGCGACACGGGAACGCCGGGCAGCGGGAGCTGATCGGGCGTCAGTCGGCGGCTCTGCGGTGCGTCGTGCTCCGAGGAGTCCGTCCCGGGAACGTCGGTGGGCGGCAGGAGGCTGCCAGGGGCCTGCCGGGTGCTGGGGGTGGTTGTGGGGGTGGGGGCGGCAGCCAGGCTGGGGCCGGCGGCCAGGCCGAGGAAGGTGGTGCTCGCCGCGATCGCGGCGAGCAGTCTGGGCATGCGTGAGGGCAGGCGCAACGTCGTTCCTTAGTGGGGGGAGGCAGACGAGCGCTCAGCAGGCGGGGGAAGGGGAGGCGGCTGGGGCGCGTCGACGCATGCTCTCACGTGGTCCGACGCGCCATCAATAGGGCGTGACATGTCACATGCCTTAGAGGGGTGAGGCGTGGTTCGGTGGGGGGTGGCCTGAAGTCGCCCACGCGGAGAGGATCATGACCCGCAGTCGGTTGGTGGGCGACCGGGATCCGTCAGCAGGCGCCGGTCCGGCGAGCGGGCCGGCGCCTGCTGACGGCCAGACAGATCCTGGTTGCCGGTGGAGGTGCGGGTGCCGTCTCGTGTCAGCCCCTGGGGTGCCGCTGCCGCTGCGAACTGTCCGTTGCCATCGGGAGGTTGCGCAGTGTCAGTGCGGCCGGCGGAGGCAGCGGTCCGCTGGCCGCGTCGGCGCGGAACGACTGGAGCAGGTAGGCCACCAGGCGGCGGGACGCCGCACCGTCGTCCGGCAGGGCGGTCACCAGGGCGCAGTGTGCCAGCAGGACCACGGTGAGGTCGGAAGGATGGAAATCGGCCCGCAGCGCGCCCGAGGCCTGGGCCCTGCGCACCAGGGTCGTGAGGTCCCGCTCGGCTCGTCGCCGGGACGGCGCGTGCTCCGGCGTGCTGTCCGGGAAGGCCGTGACGAACGCGGCCGGGAACCCGCGCTCCTCCCGTTGCAGGGCGCAGACCGTCTCGACCAGCTGCTGGAAGCCCTGCCACGGGTCGGGGGCGGCCAGCGCCTCGGTGAGCGCCCGCGAGCAGGTCTCCATCTGCCGCGCGAACGCGCCCCGCACCAGGGCGTCCCGGGTCGGGAAGTGCCGGTACAGCGTCGCCACGCCGACCCCGGCCCGACGGGCCACGGTCGCCATCGGGGCGTCGATCCCGTGCTCCGCGAAGACCGCACGCGCGGCGACGAGGACACGCTCCCGGTTGCGCCGGGCGTCCGCCCGCGCCCCGTCCCGGGCTGTGATCCGAGAGGATTCCGCCATCACTGTCTCTCGCTTCCGGTCGAAACGGACGATTGCGTCCACTTGAGAGCCTACGGTCGCTGCCAGATCCCTGCGGCCCCCGGCGGCAAAGGCGGAACGATGAACGACCACATGATGAAGGCAGTGCTCTACGACCGCTACGGCGGCCCCGACGTGCTCTACACGGGCCGCGTGCCGCGCCCCGAGCCGGCCCGCGGCGAGGTCCTCGTGAAGGTGCGCGCGTTCAGCGTCAACGGCGGCGAACTGGCCGTCCGGGCCGGCCGTCTCCGCCTCCTGAGCGGCCGGACGTTCCCCAAGCGCGTCGGCCTGGACTTCACCGGCGAGGTCGCCGCACCGGGAGCCGGAGTCACCCGGTTGGCGGCCGGCGACCGGGTCTGGGGAGTCCTGGGCCGCACCTCCGGGTTCGGCAGCGCCGCCGAGTACGTCACCGTGCCCGCCGAGCGGGTCGGCCGGCTCCCCGACGGCCTCGACCCGGTGGACGCCGCCGCGCTGCCCGTGGCCACCGCCGTCATCACCGCCCTGCGGGACAAGGCCGGGCTGCGCCCCGGCGAACGACTGCTCGTCCGGGGCGCGGCCGGCGGTGTCGGCAACGCCGCCGTCCAGCTCGGACGGGCGTACGGCGCCGAGGTCACGGCCCTCGCCCGCGCGGCGAGCCTCGACTTCGTCCGCGGGCTCGGCGCGCACCGGGCCGTCGACCATCGGACCGTGCGCTCGGCCGAGTTGGGCCGCTTCGACGTGGTCCTGGACGCCGTGGGGACCGACCTGCGGGTCTTCCGGCGCCTGCTGACCCCCGGCGGGCGCATGGTCGCCCTCGCCTTCGACGCGAAACGGCCCGCCGCGACGTTCGGCTACGTCGCGGCCAGCACGGTCCACGGACACCGCCGGGTCCGCTTCTTCAGCGGTGACCCCAAGCGGGCGGACTTCGACGACCTCGCCCGCCACGTGGCCGAGGGCAAGCTGCGCCCCGCGGTGGACACGGTCTTCCCCCTGGAGGAGACGGCAGCGGCACACCGGGCGCTGGAGGCGGGCGGCGTCCGGGGCAAGTACGTGGTCAGGGTCGCGTAGGACCCGGTGGAGGCGCTGATCCCAGTCACCCGTACGGGTTCGTGCGGCCCCGTCCGAGCAACGGTTTCATTCGGCTGACCAGGGGTTGTACGACCAGTACGTCCACGTTCGGCGCAATCGTGGTTCGGGGCCGGTCGGCGGCGTCAGGCTGCGCCTCGTTCTTGATCGCGGCAGTGTCGGAGGCCCGGGGCTGTCGCCGCGCGTGGCGGTCCGCCGCCGGTCGTCATCGCCCCGCCCGCCGCCGTCGCCGGCCGCCTACGGCCGGAGCCAAGACCGGGCTCCACCGCCACCCCGACAGAGTCATGATCGTCCTGAGCACCTTCCGATGCCGCATGACCGAGGAGGCGACACCGTGATCGAGGTCGAGCGGACACGGGCACCTGAGGCGAACCGGTTGCCGGCCCGAACCCACGTCGGCGAGAACATCGGAACGACGGACACCCACATCGACTTCGTCGAACTCAAATGACCGGCTGCCTGGCGGGTGCCGCGTCCGCGTGAGTCTTGAAGAAGCCGATCAGTTCGCGGCTCAGCAGCTCCGGCTGTTCCTCCGACAGGAAGTGGCCGGCGTCGGGGATCCCGACGAACCGGATGTCGGTCGCGAGGCCTTCGTTCGAGGCGCGGGACAGCGGCCGTCCGCCCGTGACCGCGGCGCTCCGCGACCGGTTGCTGCGCCTTGCCGGCGCGGGGGTTCGGACGGCCGAGTCACGGTGCCACGACTGAGGATGATCTGACATGTAGTCAAATCCATGGGGCGAGCCGCCGGATGCTTCCTCGATGACCGACGGCGACCTGAAATTCCGTAATAAGTTGATTGCTGCTTCATGGGTGATCTGCGGCATACGGTCGTGTCAGCGCGGCCAACCCGCCTCCGCACGCACCCGCGAAGGAGCGCCACCCTGAACGCCCACGACGACGCCGACGGACCCCACCGCCCCCAACCCGGCCCCGAGCGGGAGCCCGGGCCGGTCCCGGCACCGCAGCCCTCCGCGGGCAAGCCGGCCGCCGGACCTCCACCACCGCTCCCGCAGCCCGAGCAGCCCGAGCAGCCCCCGGCGCCGCCGCGCGACCACACCGCGGAGGGACGGCGACCGGCCCCCCACGCGCCGACGCGCACAGCCCCCAAGGCCAGGGGATCCCGCCTGCGTGCCGCGCCCGCCGCAGGCCCCCCGCCCGGGCCCGCCCGCCCGGAGTTCTGGCGCAGCCCCTTGCGCGGCCCCTGGCTCACCTCGGTGTTCGGCCTGGTGCTGCTGCCCGGGATCACGGTGGTGTTCGTGACCGGGCTGCTGTCCTACGCCGCCTACAACCCCGACCTCGCCGCGGTCAACGACCAGACCCCGGACAAGGGCTGGCTCGGCTTCTACCTCTTCTCCTGGCCCACCAGCCCCAGCTGGCTCTACCGGCTGAACCAGGGGATCCACGTGACCCTCGGCATCGTGCTGGTCCCGGTGCTGCTGGCCAAGCTCTGGTCGGTCATCCCCAAGCTCTTCGCCTGGCCCCCGCTCCGCTCACTGGCCCAGGCGGTCGAGCGCCTGTCGCTCCTGCTCCTGGTCGGCGGCGCGCTGTTCGAGTTCGCCACCGGCATCCTCAACATCCAGCTGCACTACATCTTCCCCGGCTCCTTCTACACCCTGCACTACTACGGTGCCTGGGTCTTCATCGGCGCCTTCGTCGTCCACGTGGTGTTCCGCGTCCCGGTCATGGTCCGGGCGCTGCGCAGCCGGCGCCTGCGCACCGAACTGCGCACCGGTGCCGCCGACACGCTGCCCGAGCCGCCCGACGACACCGGTCTGGCCTCCCCGCGCCCCGCCCCCGCGACCCTCTCCCGGCGCGGAGCCCTCGCGCTGGTCGGTGCGGGCTCCCTCGCGCTGTTCGCGGTGACGGTCGGTCAGAGCATCGGCGGATGGTGGCGCAGGACCGCGCTGCTCGCCCCGCACGGCCAGGAGCCCGGCGACGGCCCGAACGGCTTCCAGATCAACAAGACCGCCGCCGCCGTCGGCATCCGCCCCGCCGACATCGGCCCCGACTGGCGGCTGACCGTCCGCGGCCCCGGCCGGGAAGCCGTCCTCACCCTGGATGAGCTGAGGAGCCTGCCGCAGACCACCGCGGCCCTGCCCATCGCCTGCGTCGAGGGATGGTCCACCCCCGACCAGGACTGGACCGGAGTCCGGCTGACCGAGCTGGCCGCGCTCGTCGGCCTGACCGACAGCCCACCGGACGTCTTCGTGGAATCCGTCGAACGCGGCGGGTCCTTCGCCTCCACCGTCCTGCGCGACAACCAGGTCCGCGACGCCCGCTCCCTGCTGGCCCTGCGCGTCAACGGCGCCGACCTCTCGCCCGACCACGGCTACCCGGCCCGGATCATCGTTCCCGCCAACCCCGGTGTCCACAACACCAAATGGGTCACCCGCCTCACCTTCGGAGCCACCGGATGAAGCGCCGCAGCGGCCTCCGCGAGCGCTACGGCGCATCCCCCCTGCACCTGCTCCTCCTCCTGTGTTCCTTCGCCCTGGCCCTGTACGCCGGGATCCGCCTCCTCAAGGGCGATCCGCTCGGCGTCGTGATCTGGTTCGTCGGGGCCGCGCTGCTCCACGACCTGGTCCTGCTGCCGCTCTACACGCTCACCGACCGGGCCGCCCAGGCCCTGACGGGTGTCCGCCAGGCTCCCGCGGGCGGTACGCACCGGATGCCGGCGGTCAACTACGTCCGCGTCCCCGCGTTCCTCTCGCTGCTGCTGCTGGTCGTCTGGTACCCGCTCGTCCTGCGTCGCGTCCCCGGGTACCGCTCCGCCACCGGCCTGGACCCGGACGTCTTCCTCGGGCGCTGGCTGCTGCTGACCGCGGCGTTCTTCGCCGTCTCGGCGCTCTTCCTGCTCGCCGCGACGGCCCGGCGGGGACGGTCGCACAAGCCCCGCCGCGAGCCGGCGGCGCGGGGACGTTCGTGATCCGTAAGGCATGGTGCCCCGGTTCCGGCCCGGTCCGTTCCTAGAGTTGGCCGGGAGGCTGTTCCCGAGAAGAGAGGTGGACCGGGATGACGGTCGACCAGGACGTCCCGCCGAGCGCCGAGGTGGGCGTCATCGGTGGCTCCGGGCTCTACGAGCTGCTGGACGACGTGACCGAGGTACGGGTGGACACCCCGTACGGCGAACCGAGCGACGCGGTGTTCGTGGGAGAGGCGGCCGGCCGCCGGGTCGCGTTCCTGCCCCGGCACGGGCGCGGCCACCGGCTTCCCCCGCACCGGATCAACTACCGCGCCAACCTGTGGGCGCTGCACACGCTGGGCGTGCGGCAGGTGGTCGCGCCGTGCGCGGTGGGCGGGCTGCGCCCGGAGTACGGGCCGGGCACGCTGCTGGTGCCCGACCAGTTCGTGGACCGGACCTCGGGGCGCCCGCAGACCTTCTACGACGGCCTGCCGCTGCCGGACGGCACGGTGTCGGAGGTGGTGCACGTGTCCATGGCCGACCCGTACTGCCCGGCGGGGCGGAAGGCGGCGCTGGACGCCGCCCGGGAGGCGGCCTGGGAGCCCGTCGACGGCGGAACGCTGGTGGTGATCGAGGGCCCGCGCTTCTCCACCCGCGCCGAGTCCCGCTGGTTCACCGCCAACGGCTGGTCGGTGGTCGGCATGACGGGACATCCGGAGGCCGTCCTCGCCCGTGAACTCGGGCTCTGCTACGCCTCGCTGGCCCTGGTCACGGATCTCGACGCCGGGGTGGAGAGCGGCGCGGGCGTCACCCACGGCGAGGTGCTGAAGGAGTTCGCCCGCAACGTCGACCGGCTGCGCGCCGTGCTGTTCAAGGCGGTGGAACGGCTGCCGCTGGTGCGCGAGTGCCCCTGCCCGCACGCCCTGGACGGTCTCACGACCGGTCTTCCGGGGGTCCCCGGCGTCTGACGCCCCACCCCGGCGAGGGAACGCCGGGGCCGTGAGGCCTCATCAGTGGGAGGTTGGACAGGATGATCGACCGTACCGTTCCGTCCTGCGCGCTCGCGCTCGCGGCCCTGGTCACCGCGCTGGCGCTGACCGTCACCGACGGCGGCTCCGTGCCGCTCGCCGTCTGGTACCTCCTCGACACGGCCCTGTTCGCGGTCGCGGTGGTGCTGCTGCGCGGGGTGCGCGGTCGGCTGGTCGCGCCGCTGGTCCTGGCCGGCGCCGTGGCCGTCGCCGCCGTCGGGCTGCTGGCCCCGCCCCGCACCAGTGACGACGCCTACCGCTACGTCTGGGACGGCCGGGTCCAGGCGGCCGGGATCTCGCCCTACGCCCACACCCCGGACGATCCGGCGCTGGCCCGGTTGCGTGACCCGGGGCTCTTCCCGGTCGGTGACGGCTGCACGGGCTGGGACGAGCGGCGCACCACGGCCGGGGACTGCACCCGGATCAACCGGCCGGCCGTGCACACCATCTATCCGCCGGTGGCACAGGTCTGGTTCGTCGTCCTGCACCCGTTCGGCGACGGGGTCCGCGGGGTGCAGGCCGGCGGTGCGGTGCTGGCGGTGGCGACGACCGCCCTGCTGCTGAGAGTGGGGCGGGAGCGGTGGCGGGCCGCGTTGTGGGGGTGGTTCCCCGGCGTGGCCGTGTGGGCGGTCAACGACGCGCACGTGGACACGCTCGGAGCCCTGCTGACGGTCGCCGGGCTCGGCTGCGCGGCGCGCGGGAGGGCCGTGCGAGGAGGGCTCCTCCTCGGCGGCGCGGTCGCGACCAAGCTGCTGCCGGCCCTCGTCCTCCCCGGCGCGCTGGCGGGCCTGTCCGCCCGGCGCCCTTCCCGGAAGGACGTCCTGCTGGTCGGATCCGCGCTCGGCGCCTTCGCCCTGTCCTACCTCCCGTACGTCGTGGCCTCGGGCGCCTCGGTCCTCGGCTACCTGCCGGGCTACCTGAAGGAGGAGGGCTACGAGCAGGGCCACATCGACCGGTTCGGGCTGCTGAGGCTGGTGCTGTCCGACCGCCTCGCACCGTGGGCGGCGGCGTTCGTCCTGGCGGCCGTGGCGGTCCGGGTCCTCCGCCGGGGCGACCGGAGTGAGCCGTGGGCCGGCGCGCTCCTGGTGACGGGCACCGCGCTGCTGCTGGTCGCGCCCTCCTACCCCTGGTACGGGCTCCTGGTGGTCGCGCTGGTGGCGCTCGACGGCCGCTGGGAGTGGCTGGCCGTCCCGGCCGCCGGCCAGGCGCTCTACCTGGTGCAGGGCCCGGTGGCGCAGCAGTTCGCCTACGGCACGGCCCTGTGCGTCGTCCTCCTGGTCCCGCTGCTGCGCCAGCGCCGTACAGGGCGGGTCGCCGCCGTGGCGGGGGCCGGGAACTGACCGGCGGCCGAGCTAGGTGGCAGCGCCTTCGACGTTCCGGCGAACCCACTGGGCCAGGCGGGCGGGCGAGCCGAAGTTGTCGGGGTTGATCTCGTCGAGTTCGGCCGAGAAGCCGAACGCCTCCTCGATCCACACCACCACCTCCATGACGGCCGTGGAGTCCAGCACGTACGAGAGGTCCGTGTCCGCGGCGATGTCGTGACCCGGCCCCAGCTTCTCGGAGATGTGGCTGATGATCCGCTCTTCGATGGTGGTCATACGGGTGGCTGCCCTTCGTTCGATCACGAGTTCTCAGTCACTGGTTCTCAGCGGGCGGGCGCGGTGCGGCGGCGCAGGGTGAGGAAGCGTCGGCCGTGGGAGGTCCATCGTTCCGCTTCGACGAGCCCGGCGCCGTGGGCCCGTCGTGCGGCGGCCCTGGCGCCGAGGCGTGCCCAGGCGAAGGGCGGGCCGAGCCGGCCGTCCGGGCCCTCGACCCGGACGGTGACGCGTTCGTCGACCTCGCGCGGCTCGACCTCCACCAGCAACAGCCCGTCCGGCGCGATGAGTTCGGCCGCACGCCGCAGCAGGGCCTCCGGGTTCCCGCCGATGCCGAGGTTGCCGTCCGCCAGCAGGGCCGCACCCCAGCGGCCCTCGGCGGGGAGCCGGTCGAACACCGAGCGGCAGAGGGCCGCGCCGCCGAGGCCGAGGGTGCGGGCGACGGCCGCCGGGGTGACGTCGACGCCGAGGGCCGGGACGCCCACGGCGAGGAGCGCGGCGACGAGTCGGCCGGGTCCGCAGCCGAGGTCCACGACCGGCGCGGACAGGTGGAAGCAGCGCATCAGGAGGCTGTGGTCGCCGCCGGCGGCCGGGGCGCACCAGCGTTCGATGTCGAGCGGGATCCGGCGTCCGTCGTCGCCGCGCAGCCACAGCGGACCGCGTCCGGTGCGGACGGCGTCGGCGAACGGGTCGTCGATCCATGCCGTCGAGGTGCCGGTCAACCCGCCACCTCGGGGACGGTGCGGAACGAGCGCAGGCGGGCGGCGAACCGGCTCCGCGGCGCCTGGGAGGCGACCAGCAGGGCGTCCTCGACGGTGTCCACGTCGGTGGCTTCGGGCAGGGTGCGCACCGTCAGGCCGGCCGCCCCGAGCCGGTCGAGGAGCACCCGCCCCGTGTCCGGGGTCGACATCGGCACCCCCAGGAGGAGCCGGCGGGCGAGGTCCTCGGTCGGCCGGGCCAGGCCGAGGGCCCAGAAGCCGCCGTCGGTCGCGGGCCCGTACCAGGCGTCGGCTCCGGCCCGGCCCGCCGGGGAGAGCGGCTCGGCCAGGGTGGCCGCGCTGAGCTGCGGGGTGTCCATGCCGACCAGCAGCGCGGGCGCGTGCGGGGCCAGCCGGGCCGCGTGGCCGAAGGCCGCCGCCAGCCGGGCGTCCAGTCCGCCGCCGCTCTGCGGAAGCACCTGCCACCCGGGCGGCAGCCAGCGGCCCGGTTCGCCGTCCAGGACCAGCAGGCGCCGCCCGGCCGGCACGGTGGCCAGGGTGTGCAGGGTGTCGGAGAGCGCGGCCTCGGCCAGCGCCGCCGCCTGCTGGGGCGTGCAGGCCGGGGTGAGCCGGGTCTTCACCCGGCCCGGTACGGGCGACTTGGCGATGACCAGCAGGGTGGGCGGCGGGGCGGCGAGCACGGCCCGCATGTCCCGGATCGCCTGCCGGGTGCCGCGCACCGTGCCGGTGACCTTCGAACGGCCCGCGCGCGGCAGGTAGTCGACGGAGGTCTCGGTGATCCGCATGCCGGCGGCCGAGGCGGCGAGCACCATCTCCAGCGGGTATCCGGAGCGGCGGTCGCCCAGGCCGAGCGCCAGCAGGCGTTCCCGTCGGGCGGCCCGCATCGGGCCCAGGTCGTGCAGCGGGGCGCCGGTGCGGGCCCGCAGCCGGCGGGCCAGCACGGTGTTGGCGAGCCGTGCGTGCACGGGCCAGGCGCCCGTGCTCACCGGCCGGCGGCGGCCGAGGACGAGGTCCGCCGTGCCGTCGGCCACCGGAGCGGTGACCCGGGGGAGTTGGGCGGGGTCGAGCGAGCCGTCGCAGTCCAGGAAGCAGACCAGCTCGGCGGTGGCGGCGAGGAGCCCGGTGTGGCAGGCGGCGCCGAACCCGCGCCGGGACTCCTCGACCACGGTCGCTCCGAGCGATCGGGCGAGTTCGGCCGAGCCGTCCCGCGAACCGTTGTCCACGACGATGGCCCGCCAGCCGGGCGGGATGCGCCCGAGCACCCAGGGCAGCGCCTCGGCCTCGTCGAGGCAGGGCAGGACGACATCGACACCGGACGAACGAGGGGTAGCGGAGGTCACGTCGGCCACGCTAAGGGCGTGTCGGCCCGGGACGGTGGTGCCGCAGCCTTACGGAAGCCGAACGTCGCGCCGACGGCCCACCGGGGAGCCGTCGGGGGCCGCACCGGTGCGGACCGGTGTGCGGACGGGTGTGCGGACGGGGCCCAGGATCTTACGGAGGTCGAACGGGGGGACGGCGGCGGCGTCCGCACCGGCGCCCGGCGCCTATTCTCGGCGGGGTGAACGAGCCCTCCGCCAACGTGTCCTCCGCCATCGCCGGGCCGTCGGCCGCCGGCCGCATCCTGGTGATCGACGACGACCCGACCGTGGCCGAGGTCGTCGCCGGCTACCTCACCCGGGCCGGCCACCACGTCGACCACGCCGCCGACGGTCCGCGGGGGCTCGCCCTCGCCCGGGCCCACCAGCCGGACCTCGTGGTCCTGGACCTGATGCTCCCGGGCATCGACGGCCTGGAGGTGCTGCGGCGGCTGCGCGGCCAGGCCGCCGGCGGGGAGCTGCCGGTCGTGCTGCTCACCGCCAGGAGTGACGAGGCCGACCGCGTCCTCGGCCTGGAGCTGGGCGCCGACGACTACGTCACCAAGCCGTTCAGTCCACGCGAACTCGTCCTGCGGGTCCAGTCGGTGCTGCGGCGCTCGCGCGTGGCGGCACCCGCGACGGGCGCCCCGGCCGGGCCCGTCCGCTCCGGGGACATCACCGTCGACGGGCCGGCCCGTCGCGCTCACCGTTCCGGGAGGGAACTGTCCCTGACGGCACGGGAGTTCGACCTGCTGGCCTTCCTCCTGCGGTTCCCCGGGACGGTGTTCTCCCGCCAGGAGCTGATGGCCCGCGTCTGGGGCTGGGACTTCGGCGACCTCTCCACCGTCACCGTCCACGTGCGGCGCCTGCGCGAGAAGATCGAGGACGATCCCGCCGCCCCGCGGATGATCAGCACGGTGTGGGGCGTCGGCTACCGCTACGACCCGGTGCCCGGTGCCGAGGAGGACCGCGGGTGAAGGACCTGCTGCTGATCGCCCTGTTCGCCGCGCTCGGCGCCGGCGGAGCGGGCCTGCTCGGCTGGCCGGCCGTCCGGCTGCTACGCAGGCGCTCGATGGCGCTCTCGCTGTTCTGCGTCGCCGTCGTCACCGTGCTCGCGGTCGTCTCCGGCACCTTCGCCGTCGCGCAGGCCATGTTCCTCTCCGCCCACGACCTCGGTGTCGTGATAACGGTGCTCGCCATGGCCGCCGTCGTGTCCCTGGGCACCGCCGCCCTGCTGGGCCGACAGGTGGTCGCCGGCAGCCGGGCCCTGACCGCGGCCGCCCGGACCGTCGGCAGCGACACCGGCTTCACCGCGCCCGTCCACCCGCTGGGCCGCGAACTGGCCCAGCTGAGCGAGGAACTGTCCGCCACCAGCGCCCGTCTCGCCGAATCCCGGGGCCGTGAACAGGCCCTCGAACAGTCCCGGCGGGAGCTGGTCGCCTGGATCTCCCACGACCTGCGCACCCCGCTGGCCGGGCTGCGGGCGATGGCCGAGGCGCTGGAGGACGGCGTCGCCGAGGAGCCGGACCGCTACCTCCGGCGGATCCGCACCGAGGTCGAGCGGCTCACCGGGATGGTGGACGACCTCTTCGAACTCTCCCGCATCCAGGCCGGAAGGCTCGCCCTCTCGCTCTCCCGGGTCTCCGTCTACGACCTGGTCGACGACGCGCTGGCCGGTGCCCACGCGCTGGCCCGGCAGCGCGGCGTCCGGCTCGAAGGCCGGCAGGTGGAGCCCGAACCGGTCGAGGTCGACAGCCGCGAGATCACCCGGGTCCTGGGCAACCTGCTGGTCAACGCGATCCGCTCGACCCCTCAGGACGGCGTGGTCACGGTCTCCGCGCGGCGGGAGGCGGACGAGGTGCTGCTCTCGGTCACCGACGGCTGCGGGGGCATCCCCGCCCAGGACCTGACCCGGGTCTTCGAGACCGGCTGGCGTGGCACCGAGGCCCGCACGCCCAGGCCGGCCGATCCCGGCGGGCGGTCCGACCGGCCCGAGGCCGGCGGCAGCGGTGCCGGCCTGGGCCTCGCCATCGTCCGCGGCATCGTCGAGGCCCACGCCGGGCGGGCCCGCGTCCACAACGTGGCGGGCGGCTGCTGCTTCGAGATCGCCCTGCCGTCGGCCCGGAGCTGACCTCAGACCCGCAGCGGTGCGGCGGCGAACTCCGCCATGCCCCGGTCGAACGGGACGCGCGGCAGCCAGTCCAGTTCGGCGCGCAGCCGGTTCGAGTCGGCGGTGACGTGCCGTACGTCGCCGAGCCGGTACTCGCCGGTCACCGTCGGCGCCGGACCGCCGTGGGCCGCGGCCAGCGCGGCCGCCATCTCACCGATGGTGCGCACCTCGCCGCTGCCCACGTTGTACGCCCGGACGCTGCCCGGCGGCCGGTCGCCCACGGCCGTCAGTGCCGCGAGGTTGGCGGCGGCGACGTCCTCGACGTGGACGAAGTCCCGGCGCTGGCGGCCGTCCTCGAAGACCCGGGGCGCCTCGCCGCGGGCGAGGGCCGAGCGGAACAGCGACGCCACCCCCGCGTACGGGGTGTCGCGCGGCATCCCGGGGCCGTACACGTTGTGGTAACGCAGCGTCAGCACTGTTCCGCCGCAGGCGCGTGCCCAGGCGGCGGAGAGGTGTTCCTGCGCGAGCTTGGTCACCGCGTAGACGCTGCGCGGGTCGGCGGGTGCGCTCTCCGAGACCAGGCCCGGCCGCAGGGGAGCGCCGCAGACCGGGCACGGCGGCTCGAACCGTCCGGCGTCCAGGTCGGCGGGCCGCCGCGGCCCCGGTGCCACCTCGCCGTGCTCCGCGCAGTGGTAGCGCCCTTCCCCGTAGACCACCATGGATCCGGCCAGGACCAGCCGTCGGACGCCGGTCCGCGCCATCGCGGCGAGGACCACCGCCGTGCCGAGGTCGTTGCAGCCGACGTACCGCGGTGCGTCCTGGAGGTCCAGTCCCAGGCCGACCATCGCCGCCTGGTGGCAGACCGCGTCCACCCCGGCGAGCGCCTCCTCGACGGTCGCCGCGTCCCGGACGTCCCCGCGCCGGAAGTCGACACCCGCGGGCAGCGCGGGCGGGTTCCCGGTCGGATGGACCGCGGGCAGCAGGGCGTCCAGGACGCGCACGTGATGGCCGGCCGCGACCAGGGCGCGCACCACGGACGCGCCGATGAAGCCGGCACCGCCGGTGACCAGGATTCTCATGCCGCCGACGCTAGCGTCCGACCGGGCCCGCGGCCGGTCGACACGGGGCGGCGTCACGGACCGGTAAGACGCGCACTCCCGGGCCCGCCGAAGGCGAGGACGCCGTCCTCGATCGGGTCGGACAGCAGGACCTTCCGGTCGTGGTGGTAGTCCATCACCATCCGCCAGGGGAACTCGCGCCCCTGGCGCGGCATGACGTCCTTCGCCCGCCGGATGTAGCCCGAGGTCAGCTCGTCGACCACGCCCTCGGCGGTCGCGTTGGCCGCGTGGTCGACGGGCACGGCGACGGTGCGGCCGGTGGCGTCCAGGTGCCTGAGCAGGCGCACCAGGTAGGCGGCGGCGAGGTCGACCTTCAGGGTCCACGAGGCGTTGGTGTAGCCGAAGACCCAGGCCAGGTTGGGGATGCCCTCGAGCATGACGCTCTTGTAGGTGCAGACGTCGTGCAGGTCGCGCGGTTCGCCGTCGACGCTGATCGTGGCGCCGCCGAAGGCCTGGAGGTTCAGACCGGTGGCGGTGACGACGACGTCCGCGGCGAGTTCCCGGCCGGAGGCGAGCCTGATGCCGGTGGGGGTGAAGGTCTCGACGGTGTCGGTGACGACGTCGGCGCGGCCCTCCCGGAGCACCCGGAAGAGGTCGCCGTCGGGGACGGCGCACAGCCGCTCGTCCCACGGGTCGTAGGCCGGGCTGAAGTGGGTCATGTCGATGCGCGGGCCGACCGCCCGGCGCACCCCGGCCAGCAGCATCCGGCGCGTCGCGCGGGGGAAGCGCCGGGCGGTCCGGAAGAGGGCGCGCTGCAGGCCGATGTTGCGTCGGCGGGTCATCCTGGCGACCAGCGGACCGGGCAGGAACCGCTGCTGCCAGGCGGTGATCCGGTCGACCGAGGGCACCGAGAAGACGTACGAGGGCGAGCGCTGGAGCATCGTCACGTGAGCCGCCCTGTCGGCCAGCGCCGGGACGATCGTGACGGCGGTCGCGCCGCTGCCGATCACGACGACCCGCTTCCCGGTGTGGTCGAAGTCCCGCGGCCAGTGCTGCGGGTGGATCCGCAGGCCCTCGAACCGCTCGGCGCCGGGGAACTCGGGCAGGTGGCCCCGGTCGTAGTCGTAGTAGCCGGTGCAGGTGACGAGGAAGGAGCAGACCCAGGTCTCCCGCTCGCCGGTCGCCTCGCGCAGCGCGGTCACCGTCCACCGCTGGTGCTCGCTCGACCAGTCGGCGGCCAGCACCCGCAGTCCGTGGTGGATCGCCTTGTCCACGCCGTACTCGCGGGCGGTGGCGGTCACGTAGTCGCGGATCGACTCGCCGTCGGCGAGCACCCTGGTCCCGTTCCAGGGGCGGAACCGGTAGCCGAAGGAGAACATGTCGGAGTCCGAGCGGATGCCCGGGTAGCGGAACAGGTCCCAGGTGCCGCCGATGCCGGGGCGGCGTTCCAGGATCGCGAAGTCACGGCCGGGGAGGTCCCGGCGCAGGCGGCAGGCGACGCCGATGCCGGCGACTCCGGCGCCGATGACGAGGACGTCGGTGCGGTGTGTGGTCATGGGTCCACTGTCGTGGTTCGCGGGCGGCCGTATCGTCTTTTCCCGACAAGCTCTTGGCATTTGCGCGACAGGGGCGGGCGATGGGCAGTCCCATCCGGGCCACCTCGGTCCGTCGCCGGCTCCGCGACCTGCGCGCAGGGCGGTTCCACCGGCGGCGGCCCGGGCCGTGTGAGTGGCCCGGGCCGTGTGGGCGGTCCGTTTCGGTTCGAACGGCGGCGGTGCGGCGAGGGGTCCCGCCGGCGGGTGGGACCCCTGCGGGTAAGTCAGTCGGTTGCCTCCGCTGTCGGTCGGACGGCGACCGCGTCGATCTCGAAGAGCATCCCGGGCAGGGCGAGCGAGGCGACCCCGCTGAGCGTCTGCGCGGGCAGCCGGTCGCCCCAGGCCCCGGCCAGGGCCTTGCCGAGGACGGCGAGCTTCTGCGGGTCGTGGTCGACGATGTACGAGCCGAGCCGGACCACGTGCTGGAAGCTGAGGCCGACCCCGGCGAGCGCGGTGCGCAGGTTGGCGAGGGCGAGTTCCACCTGGGCGGTGAAGTCGCCGGGTACGACCTGGCCGTGGGCGTCGGAGGCGTACTGGCCGCCGATGAACACCGGTTCGCCGGGTGCGGAGGCGGCGTGGCTGTAGCCGAACGGCGTCGGGTCGTGCAGGCCGGGCGGGTTGGTGATGGTGCGGGTGTCGGTCACGGGGTTCTTTCTCCTGGTGTCGGGCCGGGCTCGGTGCCGGGCGGTCTACGGCTCGGACCGGGCGGCTTCGTCCCGGGCGTCGCGCCAGCTCGGCGACTCCAGGAAGTGGTTGTCGAAGAGGTCCTGCTTGGCGAGCAGTTCCTCGACCGTCGCCTCGCCCGCGCGGATCCGCTCCAGGAGGCGGAAGTAGTCGAAGCGCTCCACGCCGGGGGTGATCACTATCAGCAGGTCCGCCCCGGAGTCCGGCGCGGCCGCGAAGGCGTGCGGCAGGTGGGGCGGTACCACCACGAGGTCGCCGCTGCGGGCGGTGACCACGTCGTTCCCGACCAGCACCTGGGCCGAGCCGTCGACGACGAAGAACAGCTCCGAGGAGCCCCCGTGGTAGTGCGGGGTGGCGCCGTCCTTGCCACGCCCCAGCGTGACGCGCAGGGTGCTCAGGGCGCCGCCGGTGGCGCTGGAGTCCGCCAGCAGCCGCCCCTGGCCGCCGAGCATCGAGACGGTCTCGGCTTCGTCGCCCCGCACGACCACGGCTTCCGGTCCGATCAACGTCATTGGTCTCTCCCCACGGTGAGCACTCCGATAGTTCCTTGGCTGATAGTACTACGTCTAACTATCTCCCATCGAATAACATTCCCCCATGGATCACGTGGACGTCATGCTCGACCAGTGGAGCCGGGAGCGCCCGGACCTCGACCTGGCGGCGGTCGGCACCGTCGGCCGCCTCGGCCGCTTCGCGCTGCTCGCCGGCCGGGTCGTCGAAGAGGTGTTCAAGCAACACGGCCTCCAGCGCGGCGAGTTCGACGTTCTCGCCACCCTGCGCCGCTCCGGCGCGCCGTACGAACTGATGCCCTCCGAACTCGCCGCGCTGCTGCTGATGTCGCGGGCCGGCATGACCAGCCGGATCGACCGGCTGGAATCGGCGGGCCTGGTGGAACGCCGCACCGACCCGGCGGACCGGCGCAGCGTCCGCATTGCCCTCACCGCGGCCGGACGCGCCCTCGTGGACGCCGCCTTCACCGACCACGCCGCCAACGAGACCGCGCTGCTCGCCGCCCTCTCGGGCGAGGAACGGGCCACCCTGGACGGGCTCCTGCGCAAACTGCTCGCCGGCGTCGAGGGCACGGAGACCCCGGCACCCTGACGCCCCCCCCGCCCGACGCCCCCGCCCGAGGTCCAACCACCCGAGGTCCAGCCACCCGCGACCGCTCCGGAACGCCGTCGGCCGCCGTACAAGGGGAGCGCGTACGGCGGCCGACACCCGGTGCGGTGTGCCTGCCGCAGCTCCTGCGGCTGATGCGCCCGGAGACCCTGTGCCACGAGTAGCGGCGCGGGACCGGATCCGGTCGCGGGGCCGGAACTGGTGAAACCGGCGGGCCGTACCCGTTCCTGACACCGGGTCGGCCCGTGTCGGCTCTCATCAGCCGATCCAGCTGGGAGCCGCCGGCGCACGCTGCCGCGCGCCGGCCGTCAGCCGATCGGTCCGAGGAGAAAGTTGCCCGGCGCGGTGGGGTCGTCGCTGAGGTAGAACTCGATGATCGCCTCGCGGAACTCGTCGAGGCTGATCACCCCGTTCCCGTCCCGGTCCAGCCGTGGGAACGCCTGCTCGGAGTGCACGCGGGGCACGCCCAGCTGCTCGTACATGTGGACGTACTCCTCCTTGCTGAGGACGCCGTCGCCGTTGGTGTCGTAGGCGTTCAGCAGGGCGTCGGCGATCGCCAGCACCGTGCCCTCGAAGTGCGCGGGCGTGGTCACGTCGGCCTTCATGACGGTGAGGAACTCCTGGCGCGAGACCTGTCCGTCGCCGTCGGTGTCCCCGTGCTCCAGCAGGAGGTCCCACCAGCGCGCGAAGGCGTCGTGCAGGGCCCGGATGGTGGCCTGGTCGTCCCTGGTCGCGGTCCGGGCGAACACGTCGGCGGTGCCGCGCAGGTCCTCCTGGGACAGCTGTCCGTCCCCGTTCAGGTCGAACCAGTCGAACAGGGTGTTGAACTTCTTGCTCTTCACGGCCGACGTCATGTGGTCCTCGATTCCCTGGCCGCGCGGGCGGCGTGCGGCGGCATGCGGCGAACGGTAGAAGGGGCGCTCCGGGGGACGCCCCCGCAACGCGGGGAAGCCACCGTCGCGGGTGACGGCGGGAGGGCGGCGGTGCGCCAGGTGGCTCAGCCCGGCCCGGTGAGGGCGTGGAGGGGGACCTCGACGCGCTGGTCGTGCTTGTCGACGAGCCAGCGGTCGATGTCCAACAGCCACCAGCGGTCGACCTCGACAGTGTAGAAGCGGCGGGGGCCCGAACCCCGGAAGTCGGATGCGGGCAGGAGCCATTCGCTCCGCACGGCGGGGTCGGGGAAGTTCAACTCGTAGTAGAGCCGGTGGTGTTCCGCCACGCCCTGGTCGTCGGTGGCGCGGCAGGTGCCGGTGAACTGGGCCCCGTCCAGGCCGAGTCCGGGCAGGCCGGTCAGGTAGAGCGAGCCCGCGACGCGGGGGTGGCAGCCGATGTTGCGGGAGTGCAGGGCGGTGCGCAGCGAGTAGTAGAGCAGCCGCAAGGGGGCGCCGGGAGCGCGCAGCGGCACGAAGTTGACGGTGGAGGCCCACGGTTCGGTGCCGTCGGTGGTGGCCAGGGTCATGAACCGGGCGTGGGTGAGCAGGTGCCCGCTGCGGCGCAGGAGTTCGTCGGTGCCGGTCACGGGGTGCGTCCCGGTGCGGGGGTGCGGTCGAAGCCGAGGGGGACCGGGGGGTCGCTGAGCAGGGTGGCGTCCAGCAGGGTCCACCAGCGCGTCTGTTCGGTGCGGCGGTGTTCCCAGGCCGGGTCGCGGCCGCGGTCGGCGACCTGGCGGCGGTAGCGGCCCCAGCCGGCTTCGTCGGCGAAGCTGACGGTGTGTTCGATGGTGTGGACGTGGGCGCCGACGGTGCGTACCGCCCACCGGGTGCGCAGGACGGTGTCGAGTCCGTCGTAGTACCAGGACTCGCGGGCGCGGACCCACTCCCAGAAGGCGTGCGGGTCCGTCTCCGCGTCCGGCGTGGGCTGGATCAGGTAGACCAGGTGCAGCACGGCGGGTCTCCTTCCGATGTCGGCGGCGGTCAGCCGGAGGCGGGAGCGTCGGGGCCGTCCTGGGCCCAGCCGTTCCACTCGGGTGCCAGGGCCCAGGGGCGGGCGGCGCACCGGCCGGTCCAGAGCCGGGCGGTGCGGGCGTTGTGCCGGGCCGCCGTCCGCCGGTCGCAGAACCGCCCGTGCAGGGGCAGGACGACGGCGGCGAGCGGGGAGAGCACGGCGCCCTGCCGGATCTTGATCTGCCAGGCGGAGACGGCCAGGCGGTAGCGGTGGAAGCCGCCGGCGGCCGCGTAGTCGACGGGGGCCTGGTAGCAGAGCACGAAGTACTCGCTCCGGGGCTGGGCGGCGCGGTAGTCGAAGCCGAAGTAGCGGCCGTAGAGCCGGTCGTGGTGGGTGTAGCAGACGTTCACGGCGACGGGGCGGCCGTCGCGGACGGCGAAGCAGCCGACGGCCCGGTCCAGCACGCCCGTCGTGGCCTGGGCCGCGAAGGAGCGGAGCATCCAGGCGGGGTCGGTGGTTCCACCGTGCCGGGCACGGGTCTGCGTCACCAGGGCCGCGGCCTGCCGGGCGACGTCCCCGTGGGCCAGGGGCCGCCATTCCACGGTCGTGCCGCCGCGCTCGCAGGTGCGGCGTTCGGCCCGGCGGTGGGTGCGGTCGGGCTGGCTCATCCGCGCCGACTGCTCGGCGTAGCCGCCGGCCGGGACGGCGACGTTGGCGTCCGCGTCGTGCAGCAGGACGACGGCCCGGGGGTGGATCCGGGTGAGCTCACGGGCGTCGCCGGCGGCCAGGTAGGGCAGGACCACGCCGTCGAGGCCGCGGTCGCGGGCCAGCCGGAGCGCCCCTTCCAGCAGGACTTCCAGGGCGCGGTCGCGGTCCTCGCCGCGGGTGCGGACCAGTTCGTTGTAGGTCGAGCGCCGGGCTCCCAGCCACAGCCATCGCGCGGACCGGGCGGCCGCCAGGTCCGGGAACAGCGTGGGCAGGTGGAACAGCCCGGGTTCGTCGTTCTCGCCGGGCCAGACGGACAGGGCGCCCAGCAGCCGGCCGCCGGAGGCGGCGGTGAGCGCGCCGGTGTCGCCGTGGGCGAGTTCGAGCGCGCGCACCCAGGCGCTGCTGTTGTAGAAGTTGTCCGGGCCGATCAGCCGGTCCCACCGCGCGGGGTCGACCGCCGCGGGGGACGGGGGGAATCCTGCCTCGATCGGGCCGGGGCGGCGGTGGTCCCGTGGTGTGGTCGCCATGGTGGTGTCTCTGGGATCGGGCTCCGGGGGTCGGGTTCTCCGGGATCAGGTCCTGGTGCAGCTGATGATCGCCGCGTGGGGGCAGGCGAGGTACGGCCGCCAGAAGTCCTCGCCGTGGCGGGCGGTTCCTTCCCCTGAGACCCGGAAGGCGGGCCAGGAGATCGAGGCGAAGCCCGTCTCGCGCAGGGCCCGTTCCAGGGTGGCCCGGCTCCAGTACCGTGCGGTGATCCGTTCGTCGTAGCGGCCGAAGCACAGTTCCAGCGTCACCCGCGAGGCGTCGTGGCGCGACTCGGTCTCCACCAGGCGCAGGCCGTAGCGCTCGTAGTAGGTGCGCTCGCCGTGGAAGTCCGGGTTCACCGGCAGGGTGACGAACCGGCCGCCCGGGCGCAGGGTCCGTGATGCCAGGGCGCACAGGGAGAGCAGTGCTCCGTAGTCCTCCGCGTACGGCAGGACGTACACGGCCAGGCACGCGTCGAAGGCGCCGTCCTCGACGAGGTCGCGGCGCTCGGTGTACTCGATGCCCAGCGGCTCGTCGCGTTCGGCCCGCCGCGCGACGTCGAGCATGCCGCCGGAGACGTCGTACCCGACCACCCGCGCCGCGCCGCGTCGCTTGAGCTCCCGGCTGTACAGGCCCGTACCGCACCCGATGTCCAGGACGCTGCGGCCGGTGACCGTGCCCAGTGCGGCGAACACGCTGAACGACTCCAGGTGTCGGCGCCAGGGCAGGAGGAACATCTCCTCGTACATGTCACCGAGGGTGTCGAACCGGTCCGCTCCGCCCATGCCTTCGATTGTCCGCCCGATCTCCGGGGCGTGCCCGGCCCGCTACCGCCGCGGGTCCCGAGACCGCCGCCGGCTTGGCTACCGCCCGCTCCCGGCCGTCGCCCGCCCGCGCAGGGAGACCCCGAAGCGGCTCCGGAGCCGGTGCACCTCCCACCACGCCACCGCGGTCACCGTCGCGGGCCCGCCGACCACGGCGGCCAGCCGGACGGCCGGCGGGCCGGGCGGCAGGCCGCCGAACACCAGCCCGATCAGGGCGAGTTCCCAGACCAGGACGCCGGTCAGGACGGGCGGGAACACCGGGTGCACCCGGTCCATGGTGAAGGCCGTGCGAACCACCGTCGGCGAGGCGAAGGCCACGAACATCAGCACCCAGATCGGCAACGCCAGGACCAGCAGGTTGAACAGCGGCCCGAGGAACAGCCCCTGGACCGACCCCTGCGCCTGACCGGCGAGCCACAGCAGCACCGGCACCGCCGCGCACGCGCCCAGGTACTGCGAAGCCATCAGGACCGCCGGCCGCACCTGGGCCCGCATGGCCGGGCGCGCGGCCGGCCCGGCGAGCCGGAACAGCACCCTGACCACCACGGGCGCGGTCACCAGCACCAGCAACGGGGTGACCGTCAGCCGGGTCTCGAACTGGTCGTCGAGCTGGTCCCAGTCGTCCGCCGTCCCGTACACGAGCAGCACCACGAGCGCCGCCCCGAGCGCCAGCCACCCCCGTATCCGCTGCACCCGCAGCACCACCTCGTCGGTGATCCCCCGGGGCCCGGGCACGATGAACACCCGTCGTGCCAGCCGCCGCGCCGACCTGGCCATCGGATAGAGCGTCAGGAAGACCAGGAACGGCCACAGGCAGAACAGCAGCGGCACCAGGGCCCACCACCTGGCCACCCGCCGCGCGGGCGCCAGCAACTCCCGCAGGGTGGGCCACTCCTCGCCCCGGAACCGCTGCCACAGCGGGACTCCGGCCGGTCGCGGCCACTGGCGGGGATCCCGCGGGTAGGGGCTCCGTGGGAAAGAGCCCTGATCTCCGTACGTCACGCCGAGTTCCTCACGCCTCTCCGTGTCGCTGCCGACACTCCGTCAACCCGTCAGCGCCGCACCCTACTGCCCTGCGCCCGTGCTTCGTCCACCCCCTGCCCGCCACCCGTCCGGCCGACGGCCGTTCTCGGTTCGCGCTCGGACCAGGCCGGTCACCCGGTCTCGGGGGGCGTCGGATGAGCCTGCGGAGTGTGACGGGAGTGGCGGTGGGGCCGCCGCGCAGCGGCCCTACCCTTCTGCCATGGCGACATGGCGGCGGTCTCTGGCTGATGGGTTGTGGGCTCTCGACAAGGTCCTGGGCGGGCAACGGCGTCCGACCAGGTTCCAGAAGTGGGCGGGCCGGCACCCGGTCCAGGCCGGCCTGTGGGTGGCCGCGCCCCTCACGCTCTTCCTGTGGCTGGTGTCGGGTGATGAGACCGACAGTCCCCTGTTCGTCGTGATCGGCGGGCTGGCCACGTGGCTGATCCTCGGCCTCACCGCGACCTCGGAGCGGCTCCGGCAGCGTCGGCTCAAGCGCCTGGGGATATGGGACGGATCGTGAGACGGCCCGGGCCCGGCAGGCGGAGGCCGGTGAAGGCGTCCTCGTCGTGACGGCCGAGACCCTGGTGGGTCGTCCCGCGCACCGGACGCTCCTGCCAGTCCTCAACGAGGAGGACTCCGGGGCGAAGGCGGCGCTTGCGCACCGTCACGCCGTCCGTCCGCTGCGGCGAGCAGGACCTCCGCCGCCTCGGTGCGCACGTACAGGACGTACCGGCCGCTGCGGTGGGCGTCGACCAGGCCGGCGGTGCGCAGGGCGGTCAGGTGCTGGGAGACCCCGCCGGGCGTGATCCCGGTGCGGCGGGCCAGCTCGGTCGTCGAGGCGGGCGTGTCGAGGTCGGCCAGCAGCCGGGCCCTGGAGCGGCCGACGACCGCTGCCAGGGCCTGCGGGACGGTGACCTGTCGTTCCCAGAGCGCGGCCACCCCACGCGGCGGATAGCGCAGGGTGGGCTGCCAGTTCGGGCTGACGACGGAGAAGACGCGGGGCCAGACGAACACCGACGGCACGAGGAGGAGGCCGCGCCCGCCGAGCCGCCGGCTGCCGTGGACGTAGTGGTGCCCGACGCGCAGGGTGCCGTCGTCCCAGGTCACGACGGACCCCAGGTCGCCCAGCAGTCGGTCCGCCCCGTGCTCGGCGAACAGCCTGGCACGGTGCAGCACGTCCCCCTCCAGCAGCGAGCGCATGCGGGGCCAGTACGGCGCGAGCGCGATCTCCCAGTACGACGCGATGAGGTCGGCGAGTTCGGCGAGGCCGCGGCGCGGATCGCCGCGCAGCCGGTCGACGCGCTCGGAACGCGGCGCGCGCGGAGCGCCGAGGCCCGACCGGACCTGCTCGGCGGGCGTGGCACGCAGGACGGCCAACTCGCCTTCCAGATCGGCGGCCGGGCCCGCCGGCGGCGGCGCGAGGAAGATCGGGATCGACCCGGGCGGATCCGGGACCAGATCGGCGAGCAGACGCCAGTCCAGCCCCGAGGCGGCCAGCCGGCGTCCGGCCTCGCCGCTCCACGCGCGGTGCAGCGGGTGCTCGGCCGGATGCTTCAGCACTCTGACGCTGGCCACCACTTCCCACAGCGGCGACAGGGTGAACCTGGTGCGGGCCAAGTCGCGGACGGAGAACGCCAGATCCAGCACGATGCCCCCTCGACGGCGGAGGACCCAGCGGCCGGCGGCCCGGGATTCAGTACAGCCTAAATTCCTCGCCCGCCGGCCGGTGCGGCGGGAACCTCGGCTCATGACCAGCACCGATCTTCCCCAGCGGCCGGACACGGCCGCTACCACCCCCGATCCGTCTCCTTCGGTCCTGCGGGACCCGGGTTTTCGCCTGCTCGTCGGCGCCGCCGCGGTGAGCAAGCTCGGCACCGCGGTGAGTGCCCTCGCGATACCGCTGACCGCCGTCCTGGCCCTGCACAGCTCGCCCGGACAGGTCGGCCTGCTGGCGACGCTGAGCACCCTCGCCTTCCTGCTGATCGGCCTGCCGGCCGGGGCCTGGGTGGACCGGATCCGCAAGCGGCCGGTGATGATCGCCGCCGACCTGGTCCGGGCCGCCCTCCTCGGGTCGGTGCCGGCCGCCTGGGCGCTCGACTGCCTGACGATCCAACAGCTCTACCTGGTGGTGCTGTTGACGGGCGTGGCCACGGTCTTCTTCGACGTGGCCACGCTGACCCAACTGCCCGACCTGGTCGGGCGCCACCGGCTCACCCAGGCCAACGCCCACCTGGTGACGGTGGACGCCCTCGCCCAGATCGGCGGGCGCAGCGCGGGCGGATTCCTCACGGCCCTGCTCTCCGCCCCGGCGGCGATCGTGGTCGACGCGGTCGGCTACCTGTGGTCGGCGCTCCTCCTGCTGCGCATCCGCCGGCCGGAGCCGCGTCCGCGGCACCGGCCCGACACGGGGCTCGGCCGCGAGATACGCGAGGGACTGCGCTTCGTGCTCGGTGACCCGATCCTGCGGGCCGTCGCGCTCGCCGGAGCACTGACGAACCTGTCCGTCCAGCTGTGCCAGACCATGGTGCCGGTGTTGTTCGCCCGGGAGCTCGGCCTCTCCGGCAGTGTCATCGGCCTGTTCTTCGCCGTCGGCGGTCTCGGCGTGCTCATCGGTTCGATGTCGGCCCGCTGGTCGGCCCGCCGGTTCGGCGCCGGGCGGCTGCTGTGGTCGGTGGGCCTGGCCGTCGCACCGTTCGGCGCCCTGCTGGCTCTGGCCGCCCGAGGACCGGCCCTCTGGCTCGCCACCGGAGCCTGGCTGATCACCACGTACAAGATCGGCGTCGACAACGTGATCCAGGTCAGCTTCCGGCAGAGCGTCACCCCCGACCACCTGCTCGGCCGGATGAACGCCACCATGCGCGTCCTGTTGACGGGCTCACTCGCGATCGGCGCGGCCCTGGCCGGCCTGCTGGGCGAACTCGCCTCCGTCCGAACCGCGTTGTGGGCCGGGGCCGCCGGACTCGCCACGGTCTGGGTACCGATCTTCTTCTCGCCGCTGCGCACCCGGCGCGAACTGCCGGGCACCGGCGCTCCGCGATGAACCGGCAGCCGGGCGTTCGCTCCCGCGCTGTCATCACTCCGGCAGCGGGCGCGGGCGGTTAGGCCGGCACCGGAGCGGGAACCGCCTCCGTCCACAGGCGGCCGGCGACGGTGACCGGCCCGCGCCCAGGAAGGGGAGCAGCATGCCGAAGGACCGTGCACCACGCGCCAAGGTCCGCCTCATCGCCTCGGAGGACACCGACCCACAGGTCCACGTGCCCCCGGGGCAGACGTACGAGATCGTCACGGCCACGATCGTCGACTCGCAGCTCAGCGACATCGCCGAGGAGACCTCCAGCGGGAGAACCCTCAGCCCCGCGCGGCTGTGCGGCAGTCGCTCGACCTGCGTGGCCATCCTGGAAACCGAGTAGACGGCATGACCGCCCCTCTCGCCACCTCCCGGTACACCCTGCGAGTGCCGTTGACCGAGGGCTACGCCCTCTTCAACACCAGTACCGGCAGCGTCATGAAGTTCGACGGACCGCAGGCCGAGGAGGCCACGGCGCTGCTGAGCGGGAACCGCCGGCTGGTCGCCCCGGACTCCTTCGGTGAACGGCTCACCGCGCGGCTGCGCCGGAACGGGTTCCTGGTGGACCCGGAATTCGACGAGGTCGCGGAGGTGCGGGAGCGGTACTGGGCGGCCCGGGGCAACGCCCCGGCCGTCCTCCTGGTGACCACCACCATGGACTGCAACCTCGGCTGCTACTACTGCTACGAGTCGCGCTCCTCCGACGCGCTCCGTCTCGACGACGCGGACATGCTCGTCGCCCTCGCGGCGCAGCGGCTGGGAGACCACAGGAAGTCCCTGCACGTGGACTGGTACGGCGGCGAACCGCTGATGAACATCGACGCGCTGGAGCGCGGGTCGATCGCGCTCCAGGAGTACTGCCGCGAGAAGGGGATCGCCTACCACGCCTCCGTGGTCTCGAACGGCACCCGGTGGCCCGAGGACCCCGCGTCCTTCGTCGGGCGCCACAGGATCCGCGAGGTGCAGATCACGTTCGACGGAATGAAGGACAACCACGACCGGAGGCGGCGGTACCGGCAGGGGTACCGCCGGGAGGACGACCACTCCTCCTTCGAGCAGGCCGCCGACCTGGTGGACGTGCTCGTCCGGCACACCCGGGTGGACGTCCGGTTCAACGCCGACCACGGCAACGCCGGCGACCTCGCGCCGTTCATCCGGTTCGCGACGGCCCGCGGCTGGTTCGACGGCCCCTTCCGCTGCGTCCTGGCGGTGGCCAGGGTGTCCGGGTACTCGGACCGTTCGGCTTTCCTGCGCCCGCACGAGCTGGACACCGAGGAGTTCTCCGCGCTGGAGGAGACGGCCAGGAGCATGCTTCCGCCGCAGGCCCGGGACACCCAGGACATCGTGGGCGGATTCCCGCACCCGAAGACGTCCGTGTGCGGAGCCCTCGCGGAGGGCTCGGCCGTCGTCGGGGCCGACGGGCTGGAATACCGCTGCGGTCTTCAGGTGGGCGAGCAGCACCGTGCCGTAGGCCGGTTGAGGGCGCTCCCCACGGCGGCGCTCCCGCTGGCGGCGCTCCCGCTGGCGGCGCTTCCGATGAAGGCGCTCCCGCTGACGGTGCTCCCGCCGGCGCAGGCCGGAGCGGAGCCGGAGCCGGAGCCGGAGAGCTTCCCCGACCGGTCGTGGTGGGCGGAGTTCGACCCGACGCGCCTGCCGAGCTGCTCCAGGTGCTCGTTCCTGCCCGTCTGCTGGGGCGGTTGCCCGAAGCGGCACCTGGACGGCCACCAGGTGTACCTCGACTCCGAGAGCCTGTTCTGGCGCCGGAACCTTCCCCGGATGATCACCGAGGGACTCGGCGAGCCCGCGGACGGGTTCGTGTTCACGGAGGCGGACCAGTTCCGCGACGACATCCCCGCCGGAGCGGCCGCCGGTGCTCCCGGTTGCGGCCCCCGCCGGCGCTGAGATAGTGGAATCGAGGGAACACAGCCCGGCAAGAGGCGTTGGAAGGTCGCGCCATGAACGACCGGATCATAGGAGCGGAGATCACCGACGACCAGTTCGATCTGGACATCCGGGTCAAGGTGGTCACGAAGGCCGTCGACAGGTTCACCCGGAAACTGCCGGACGGCACGGACAGCTGCGCCAGCACCTGTGGTGACGAATGCACCAACAGCTGCGCCAGCACCTGTGAGAGCGGCTGCACCGACAACGAGACCGAGACCTGTGAGACCTGCGGGTCGTGCACCTCGGAGTGCGACGCCGGCGCGACCGGGGCCGGATGCGGTGAGGTCCGGCTCTTCGAGGACCACTACATCCTGGAAGTCAGCCAGGTCCGTGGCGACGGGATCACCCGCAGGGCCGCCGGAGAGCAGGTCATCCGCCGCGTGGAGCGCAACCCCCGGGAAGGCTGATGGCCGTAGCTGCCCACGCGACGACCACCTGGCAGCCGGTCATCGGCGACGCGCGGACCGCGGACACGGTCCGCGCCACGGGCCTGGACGTGCTGTCGCGACTGCGCGATCCCGCCGTCGCCGAGGGAGTCGGCGCCGCGGCCCCGCGCCACGGGCGCCCGCGCTGGACGCCGTCCAGCACCGCGCAGGGCACCTGCGGCCTGGCCCTGGCCTTCGGGCACCTCGACCGCTGCCTGCCGGGCGAGGGCTGGGACCTCGCAGCCCACCGCCACCTCGCCCACGCCGTCGACAGCACCGCACGGCACCCCGTGACGGGCCCGGGACTCTTCGCCGGCCTCGCCGGAACGGCGTTCACCACCGCCTACCTGGCCAACGGCCGGGGACGGTACCGGGGCCTGCTCGACGACATCGACGACAGCCTGTACGACCAGGTGGCCCGACTGGACGACCACGGGCCCCGAGGCCCTCGCGCCGTCGGCGGACCGGGCCTCGCCGTCGCCGCCTTCGACCTCGTCTCCGGCTGGACCGGGGTGGCCGCCTACCTCCACTCCCGGCCGGCCGGCCCGAACCGGGACCGCGCCCTGAACACCCTGCTCGGCCGGCTCGTCGACCTGTGCCGGGACGACGACGGGATGCCCGCCTGGCACACCCCCCACCACCTCATCGCCGACGAGGGCATGCGGGAGCGGTACCCGTCCGCGGTCGCCAACTGCGGCCTGGCCCACGGGATCACCGGACCGCTCGCCCTGCTCGCCCTCGCCCACGCCGACGGCCCGGCCGTCCCGGGACACACCGAGGCGATCCGCCGGGCCGCGTCCTGGCTCGCCGCACGGCACGTCGACGATCCCCGGGGCGGCGGGTACCCGGCGGTCGTCGCGCTCGGTGAGCGGGCGCCCGCGCCCTCACCGGCGCGCGACGCCTGGTGCTATGGCAGCCCCGGTGTCGCCCGCGCCCTGTGGCTGGCCGGCACCGCCCTGGCCGACACCGGCCTCACCGATGCGGCCACGGCCGCCGTCCGGGCCGTCCTGAGACGACCGGTCGCCCAGCGGCGCATCGCCTCGCCCGGCTTCTGCCACGGCATCGCCGGCCTCCTCCAGGTCACCCTCCGGTTCGCCGCCGACACCGGGGACCCGGAGATCATCGCGGGCGCGCGCCGGCTCGTCGACCAGCTGCTCGACGAGTACCAGCCCCGATCGCCCTTCGGCTACCGCAGCATCGAACCCGACGGCACCCGCGCGGACCGGGTCGGCCTGCTGGAAGGCACCCCCGGGGTCGCCCTCGCCCTGCTGGCCGCCGCCATGCCCGAGCCACCCGCCTGGGACCGGTTCTTCCTCCTGTCATGACCGCCGACGCCTCCCGCCCGCCCGGTGCCCCGCCGCGGCCCGCCGCCGCGCCGCGGCTGTACCGCGCGCTCGACTTCGTCATGATCCGCACCCCCGTCCTGCCCGTCACGGACTACCCCGCGGGCGACGCCCCAGGGCCCGAGCCCGCCACCCCCGGGGCCGCGCCCGCCACCCCCGGGGCCGAGCCCGCCATCCCCGGGGCCGCGCCCGCCACCGCGCGCGTGCGGGACAACGACGCCGCCCGGCGGGCCATCGTCGTCTCCTCGCTGTCCCTGGCGGCCGCCCTGCGGCGGCCGGCGAGCACCGAGCGCGACCGGCGGCACCTCGAATCGAGCCTCCTGCGCTACCTCATCCGCCTCAGCACCCGGCCCACCCCGTTCGGGCTCAGTGCCGGCGCCGCCCTCGGGCACTGGGCACCGGTCACCGACGTCCGCCTCGCCGACCGGCCGCCCGACGCCCACGCCCGCCTCGACATGCACGCCCTCCTGCACTTCGTCACCGCCCTCGAATCCGTCCCCGAGATCCGCCGGGAGACCCGGGTCATCGCCAACCCGGCCGTACTGCACCGCGCCGGCCGGGTCACCCTGAGCGGCGTCGAAGCACCCCGCACCGCCACCGGCGGCGAGAACGTCACCCTCCGGGCCACCGGTGCGGTCACCCGGGCCCTCGCCCTCGCCCGTACCCCCATCGCCCATGCGGACCTCGCCGCCGACCTCCTGCGAACCGTCCCCGGAGCGACCCCCGACAAGGTCGACGACCTGCTGTACCGCCTGTGGCGGCACGCCTTCCTCCTGACGGACCTCCACCCGCCGCTGACCTGCCTCGACCCCGCCGGGCACGTGCTCGACCACCTCGCCCGCATCCCCGAGGCCGCTGTGCCCCACGCCGACCTCGACGCGCTGCTCGCGGCCGTCCGGGACTGGGAGAAACAGCCCCCCGACACCGGCGCCGCCACGTTCCCCGCACTCGCCGACCACGTCCGCCGGGTCACCGGCCTCGCCACGGCCACGCCCCTCCAAGTCGACGCGGCGCTGCCCCTCGCGGCCGGGCGGATGTCCCGCGAGGTCGCCGACGCGGCCGTGGCGGCGGCCGAACTGCTCCTGCGTCTCACCCCCTTCCCGGACGGGCCGCCGCACATCGCCGGCTACCGGCGCGCGTTCGAGGCCCGGTACGGCACCGACCGCGACGTGCCCCTCCTCGAACTCCTCGACCCCGTCGCCGGCCTCGGCACACCCTCCCCGTCCGCGGCGGGCGCACCCCTGGACACCACACGGGCCGACACCCTGCTCCGGCTCGCCACCGAGGCGCTCCACGACCACCTGACCGGCATCGACCTCGACCAGGACACCATCGACCGGATCGCCCTCGCGGACCCCGACCCCCACCGGCTGCCCGCCTCGCTCGACCTCTACGCCATGGTCGCCGCCCCGTCGCCCACCGCCATCGACGCGGGCGACTTCCGGCTCGTGGTCGGCGCCAACACCGGCGCCGGAGCCGCCGGGCGCAACCTCGGCCGCTTCGCGGGGGTACTGCCCGAAGCCGTACCCGCCCTCGCCGGGATCGCCGACGCCGAACAGGCCCTGGACCCCGAGCGCGTCCAGGCCGAACTGGTCTACCTGCCCGAGAAGACCCGCTCGGCCAACGTCGTCGTGCGCCCCGCCGTCCGCGACCACGAGATCGGCATCCGCACCAGCGCCGAGCCCGGGCCGACCCGCTGGATCCCCCTCGACGAACTCGCCGTCCGGGTCACCGACGCCAGGTTCGCGCTGATCTGGGACGACGGCACCGGCACCGTCCGGGAGATCGCCGTCTGCGCCGGACACATGCTCAACCACAGCCGGGCGCCGGCCGTCTGCCGCTTCCTCGCCGACCTGAGCCGCGACGGCACCGCCCTGCTCACCGGCTTCGACTGGGGACCGGCCCGCGGCTTCCCCTACCTGCCCCGCGTCACCCGCGGCCCGCTCGTCCTGCGCCCGGCCCAGTGGCGCCTCGACCACGCCCGGGGACAGGAGCTCACCGGGCACCCGGACGGGTTCCCGGCCGCGCTCGACGCCTGGCGCCGCCACTGGCGGGTGCCCCGCCACACCTACCTGACGAGCAGTGACGAGGCCGCCGACCACCGACTCCTCATCGACCTCGCCGCGCGCTCCCACACGGAGGAACTGCGCCGCGCCGTGAACCACCTGCGGCCCGGCGGCGCCGTCGTCCTCCAAGAAGCCCTCCCCGGCCTCGACGACGCCTGGGCCACCGGGCCCGACGGGCCCCACATCGTGGAACTCGTCGTCTCCATGATCCGCCGCGCCGCCGCCCCTCCCGCACGGCGGCCCCGGCCCGCCCACGCCCCGATCGGCCGCACGGAGCGAATGCGCCACCCCGGAAGCGACTGGACCTACGTCAAGCTCTACGGCGACCGGCAGGACGAGAACTCCCTGCTCGCCGACGGCGTCAGGAACCTCGTCCGCGCCATGGCGCACCACACGGACCGCCGCATATTCCTGCGCTACGCGGACCCCGACCCCCACCTGCGGCTGCGCCTGCGCGGCGACCCCGGCCGGCTCATCCCCGCACTCGGCGACTGGGCCGGAACCCTCCTGGCCGACGGACACCTCTCCCGGTTCGGCTTCGACGTCTACGACCGCGAGATCGAACGCTACGGCGGCCTCCCAGCCATGGACGCCACCGAGCAGCTCTACACCGCCGACAGCCTCGCCGTCCTCGACCTGCTGTCCCTCGGCCGCACCGGACAACTGCCGCTCGACGACACGGCGCTCGCCCTGCTCACCATCGACGACCTGCTGGCAGGCCTCGGCCTCGACGAACCGGACCGGCTGCGCTTCTACCGCCGGATCCACGACCGTTGGACCCACCGACTGCGCTCCGCCGGCGCCCAGTACCGCACCCGCAAGGCGGAGTTCTGCGAACTGCTGCGCGGCCCGGCCCCGCCCGGCATCGACGCCGTCCTCGCCGAACGCTGCCGCGCCGCGCAGGACGTCGCCGCCCGGCTCGCCGACCTGGACCGCCACCGGCTGCTCGGCAAGCCGCTGCCCGACCTCTGCGACAGCTACGTCCACCTGCACTGCAACCGCCTGCTCGGCCCGGACCGCACGACGGAACACACCATCCTGGAACTGCTCTTCCGGACGCGCCAGAGCCTGGCCGCGACGGCCCGCTGACACCCCGGTGGGTTTCCTCGGGACCACCGCGTGATCGATGTCCGGTCCCGCAGTGCGTCCGTCCTCGACCTCGACGCGAAGCTGCCCGGCCAGGCCTTCAAGAAGGGCGCGGGGGAGTCGTTGTTCTGCGAGTTCGACGCAAGCTCGGCCGGGGCACTGCGGTCCGCCTCGTGGTTCAGCACGTGGCTGTACACATGGCATGCCGATTCGTGGCTGAATTTCCCCGTATCCATACCAACTCCGAAGAATGGTGGCCCTGTTGTGGGGCCAAGAAGACGAGATGGGAGGACGGACCTTGAAGGTGGAGCCGTCCATGCCGTCCGCGCCGTCGAGGGCGGAGGAGGGTAAGATTTGCCGCGATCATGACATATCGTGGTCGGGTCCGCATGGGTGGTCCGCATGGTGAACAGCTGTCGTTGCACGGTGCCGAACGGGGCGCGGGCCGCGGCCTCCGGTCGCAGCGTCGGGACAACTCCCTTGTGCAGGGGGCCTGGTGGCACTCAGCGAACCCGTCCGGTCCTTGATCGGTCCCCGCCTGCTGCGTTCGAAGCGGTCTACCGCGCTTCCTTGGGCAGGGCAGCAGCCGGGCAGGTGCAGCCCCCGCTTCTGACCAGCTCCGGCGGCCCCTGCCGTCCGGCCGTGTCGGACCCGTCCTCGAGCCGGGCGCGGCGGTGGTTCGGTTCCCGGCGTGGCGCCATGGTGTCCCCTCGGGAGTCCGGATCGGACCTGTGGATCTCGGGCCGCGCTCGTCTCCCGCGACCGCTCTCCCGGGCGGCTCGGGGTGCGGACAGTGATCCGGAGCGTCGCTCTCCACGTCACCGTCACCGCCGCCGGACGGGCCGGGAACCGGGTGGTCAGGAGGCGCCGAGGGGTGTGCGGCGGGGCCGCCGGGCCCTGCGGGTCGTCACGCGGCCCGGACCGCGGCGAGCGGGGAGAGCGCCGCGTACTCCAGGGGCGCGGAGGGGTCGATCGAGAGGTTCATCGGGGACGGGGCCGCGCCCGAGCGGACCAGGAGGTCGCCGATGGCCGCGATCATCGCGCCGTTGTCGGTGCACAGCCGCAGCGGCGGCACCCGCAGGGTGATCCCGGCGGCGGCGCAGCGCTGTTCGGTCAGCGCGCGGATGCGGGAGTTGGCGGCGACGCCGCCGACCACGACGAGGGTGCCGATCCCGTGGTCGGTGCAGGCCCGGACGGCCTTGCGGGTGAGGGTGTCCGCGATGGCCTCCTGGAGAGCCGCGGCCGCGTCCGGGACGTGCGGCTCGCCGCCGGCGGCCCGTTGGGCCTCGACCCAGCGGGCGGCGGCGGTCTTGAGGCCGGAGAAGGAGAAGGCGTACGGGGGATCGTTGGGCCCGCTGAGCGGGCGGGGCAGGCGCACCGCGTTCGGGTCGCCCTCGCGGGCGGCGCGGTCGATGGCGGGCCCGCCGGGGTAGGGCAGGCCGAGGATCCGGGCGACCTTGTCGAAGCACTCGCCGGCGGCGTCGTCCAGGGTGTCGCCGAGGTGGACGATCGGGTCGCGGGCGAGGTCGCGCACCAGCAGCAGGGAGGTGTGCCCGCCGGAGACGATCAGGACGACGCACGGGTTCGGCAGCGGCGCGCCCTCCAGGGCGGCCGCCGCGACGTGCCCGGCGAGGTGGTGGACGCCGTAGAGGGGCACGCCGAGCGAGAAGGCGTAGCTCTTGGCCGCCGCGACCCCGACCTGGAGCGGACCGGAGAGGCCCGGCCCGGCGGTGACCGCGACGGCGCCGACGTCGGCGAGGGTGAGCCCGGCCCGGTCGAGGGCCTCGCGGACCACGGGCGCCATCGCGTGGACGTGGGCGCGGGCGGCGATCTCCGGCACGACCCCGCCGTAGCGGGCGTGCTCGTCCATGCTCGACGCGACCGCCTGCCCGAGCAGGACCCCGTCCCGGACGAGACCGGCACCGGTCTCGTCGCACGAGGACTCGATCCCCAGCACCACTGGCGAGGCCGGCATCGCACCCACTCCTTATTGCTCCTCGATATGCAACTGCAACTATTGTGCAATAAGGCACGGGAAGGGGGTCCGGCGGGGTCCGGCTTCCCGGACGGTGCGGCCCGCGGTGCTGGGGGCGGGCCGGAACAGCCAGCTCTCGGTCTGCTGCACGATGCCGATGCCGGTGAAGCAGTGGACGGTGAAGTCCGGGTTCGGTGCGGAGACGGGTGCCGGCACCGGATCGTCGGTGACGGCCGCGGTGGCGGCCGCCGGAAGGAGGACGGTTGCGGCGGCGAACGGCAGCGGCGGCGACGGCCTGATCGGTGGGACCTACCCGGCGTAATGAGCGGCACTCCATCGGATGCACCATCCTGATGGCGCTGCGCACGACGCGGGGCCGGGCAGTCCTTCGGCCCCGCGCACTGCCCGGGTTCTACTGCTGCGTGTTGAATGGGTCCAGCAGCAACCGGGCCTCGCGTCGCAGGTGTTCGAGCGGCTGAGTCAGTGCGGCCCCATGGTGGTTGACCGCCTCGGCGAGCGCTGCGATCTGACCACCGACCGGGCTGGTGCCCCCCGAAGCCGTCTTCAGCACCTTCGCAGCCTGGCCCGAGGTCATCGGCTTGCCGGTGGTGATGAAGGCCCGCAGCTCTTGGGCGGCGGAGAGGGCCCACCGCGGACCGTCGGCGGCAGTTGCCGGCGCCAGCTTGGGAAGAGGAGGCGGCCGGAGCCGGCTGCGGTCGTAGACGTGCAGCTCCGGACCAGCCTGCTTGCAGAGACGTTCCGCTGTTGCCCGGGTCGCGTCCGGCACCGTGTCGCCTGCTGCGAGCAGGTGCACATCCGCGCCGAGCTTGCGACTCAGGGCGACGTCGCGCTCGAGTCGCGCGTCCGTGAACTGCAACGCCGAGGTCATGACTTCGCCTGCGAGGACCTGTTCGTCCCAGATCCCGAAGATGTCCACCTCCTCCGGGGTCCGACGCTTCTCCCGCAGCGTCTATGCTCGTCGACCGTGCTCGTTCGATTACGGCGAGCCATGGAGCTTCTTGGGGGAGAGCAGCCGATGTCCGATTCGGTGGGGTACACCGTCCAGCCCGACGCGTTGGACCACGTGACCACGGGGCTCAACAACGTCGCAACCGACCTGGCCTCGGCCAATCAGGCCTACACCGCGCAGAAGCCCTACCAGTCCGCCGACTTCGGCGAGTTCGGTGTGGACCGGGCGTGGGCGGGCTTCGACACCAACTGGAGCCAGGAACTGCACGTCACCCAGCGCGCCGTGGCGCAACTGGTCCAGAAGATGTCGGCCACCAGCGCCAACTACCGCGCCGCGGAAACAACGGCCGCCGCATCGCTGACCCCGGCGCAGACCCGATGAGCAAGGTCGCGGACCTGCAGAAGGCACAGCAGTCCATCACGCACCCCGGTTCCGGCTTCTTCATCGGCGCCGCGATTCTCGGCGCGATCGGCGAGGCCCTGGCGGTGGCCGGGCCGGCCGGGAACCCGGGCGTGATACGCGAGCGGGCCAAGGCGTACGCGGAAACCGCCAAGGCCTACGCCAAGGCGTCCACCGACCTCGGGGACGCCGCCGACAACCGGCTGCCGAACGCCTGGACCGGCTCGGTCGCCGAGAACGCCGCCCAGTCGATCCGGGCGCTGGCGAACGAACTGACCGTCTCCCAGAAGTCCTTGGAGCAGGCCGCCACCGCGCTGAACGCCTGGGCGGACAACCTGGAAGGCGCCCAGAGCACCGACGCGCAGGGCGTGACCGCCCTGGAGAACGTGCAGAAGTCACTCGCCCACGACGCCTTCGACATGAGCAAGGCCGTCGCCGCCATCGAACCGGCCAACACCGCGGTGGGAACGAGGATCTCGGCCGCCCAGCGGGCGGAGAGCAGCGGCACTCGCGCCGCGAGCATGCTCAACCAGCTCGCCGCCAAGGCCCGGACCGAGCGCGCCGGACAGGGGCCGATCGATCCTCTCGCGGCGCTGGTGCTGGCGAACGAGAAGGGCCCCGGAGGTGAGGCGGACGGCGACTACATCCTGACGGCCGGCCAGCTCGACCGCGCCGAGCAGTTCATGTCCGTGATGAACGGCGCCGACCAGCTCGCGTTCCAGAAGCTGCTGTCCGGCGCGAAGTCACCGGAGGAGGCCGCCTACCTCTGGAAGGCCCTGGCGGCCGGCCACTCGGTGGCTGACGTCCAGCAGTTCGACGCGCTGATCCACCCTCACGGGGACGACCCGCGCTGGCTGTCCGAGCACCTCGTTCCGGCGCTCGGTTCGGACGCCCTGCAGGGGGAGTCCACCACCCACGCGACCGGGCTGACCTACAAGGGCGCCGAGATCCTCGACGGCTACGATGTCTACAGCCAGCGCGACGTCAACGACTGCGTCGCCGCCTCCACGGTGGTCGCGAGCCTCAAGATCGACCCGGTGACGATGCTCCAGCTCACCACCGGCAACATGACCGACGTCCCGGGGGCCGACTCGCCCGAGTACTTCAAGCAGCGCCTCCAGCAGCTCTTCATCGGCCAGTACCAGCAGGGCCAGCTGGCCGACGGCGGCCAGAAGATCTACCCGCAGAACAACGGCGGGATCGGCCCGAAGGGCAACACCTTCCTCGCCAACCAGAACCTCGGGAAGGGCACGGGCTCGACCTACGAGTACGTCAACCTGGACACAGACGATGACCGGCGCGCGGCCGTCACCCGGATCGAGAAGGCCCTGGACGAGGGCACGCCGGTGCCGTTCTGCGCCTTCGACGAGGCCAGCGCCGCGAAGGGCGAGAACGGCAACTACCACCAGATGGTGATCGTGGCCCGGGACGGCGACCGGCTGCAGGTCTACAACCCCTGGGGCCAGTCGGTGTGGGTGACCGAGGACCAGTTCATCCACAACCACCTGAACGACGGCGGCCTCACCGGCACGACGAACATCAACCGGCCCTACGGAGCGGAGCTGCCGAAATGACCGACATCCTCCCGGACACCGAACTGATGACCGGCTACGACGTCGAGGCCGCCATCACCCGCGGCCTGCTGATCGACGGAGTCCCGCGCCGGGTGCTCTTCGGCGAGGCGGCGATCGCCGCCTCCTACCAGGCCGAGGCCCTGCACATGGGCCCGCACCCGCTGGGCGTCCTGGCCCAGTACGTCCGCGCCGGCGGCTTCGCCGGTGCGCTCGACCTGCCCGAGCCGGTGATCGGCCGGGAACCGGGCGAGCTGGTCCGCGGCTGGCTGCGTGCGGCCGCGGCCGGCGGGGCCGACCTCGGGCGCGAGGTCCTGTTCGCCCGCTGGCTGGCCGAGGTCGCGCTCCTGATCACCATGCGGCGCCGGGTCCGGGAAGAGGGCAGCTGATGCGCCGAACCGTCATCACCAGCGTGGCGGCGCTCCTGGTCGGCGCCCTGCTGCTCGTCTCCCACCTCGCTGGCTGGTGGTCCGACTCCGGCCCGGCCGGCACCACGGTCGCCTCCACCCCCCGACCGGAGGTGGAGGTGCCCCTCCCCGAGAAGGCGTCGAACGCCACCTCTCCGTATCCGACCAGCACGGTGACCCTGACGGTCGGACAGCGGCTCGGCGTCAGAACGACCGGGGGCGCCCTGCAGAAGAAGTGGTACCTCTACTCGGCGGGCGACGGCAGCGTGCTGCGGCCCGGCAAGGACTTCGTCATCAGCCCCTGCCCCACGGACCCGCCGATGGCGGGCTGCGGCTCCGAGTTCGACCTGACCTTCAGCGCCTTGTCGCCCGGAACCACCACACTGACGTGGTTGTTCGGGGAGGGGAGTTGCGATGCCGGCGTACCGAAGTACAAGGGGGACCGGTGCGACATCTCCAAGAGCATCCAGGTCACCGTCCGCTGACCATCACACGGAACCTCGACGGCCCCGGCCGCCCCGCCCAGCACCTGTCTCCCCGAACCGGGAAGGCGGGAGCTGATGCGGTGCGCCCTCGCCGCTGCGACAGGTGATCCTGGCCGCCGTCGGCGAGCGGCTCGGCGTGCCCGCCGGGCCGGAGAGCGTCACGGCCGTGACGCGGGAACCCGTCGTGGCGAGCGATGGTGTCCTGCTCCGGCGTCGGCCGGACGCCATCACCGTCTCGGGGAACCGCGGCAGCGTGGCGCCCACACGGTCCCAGGTCTCCCTGGTCCTGCGGGCGCCGGACACCCGCGCGAGATCGGGCGTGACGCCGGAACCCGCGAGCCATCGTCCGGCCCGGGAGGCCTCTTCCCGCCCCTGCCCGTCGAGACGCCGTTCCTTGTCGACCGTCGACTCCCGCCCGGCTTGCGCATGACGGATCAGGACGATCCTCCGGCCGGTACCCGCGATCACGTCGCCTCCTCTTGTCCGCCGGCCGTGGTACGGCCCGGCGGAATCGCTTGATCCTTTGCATTCGAACACTACCCAGCACGGGTTTCGGCGCCCACGTCCGTCGGAGCCGCTGCCGGTTGGGCGACGGCCATGTCGGCCTGCTCGCAGCCGTCCGGATAGAAGGGAGGGCTACCAGCGCGTTCGCAGACGTGACCACCACGTCGGCGAACTCCTCGAACGGTGGCACGGGCGAGGGGCTCAGCACGGGACGTCGCCGACGCAGCGCCAGAGGGTTTCGCGGTCCGGGTAGACGTTGGCGCGCGGTGAGAACAGGTGGCCGGTCCACTGCCGGCCGTCTCCGGCGGCGGCGAAGACCTCCGCCTGGTAGGCGAGCGGTGTGCTGCGGCGGGGGGTCACGCACTCCTCGGGGTCGCTGGTGAAGGTGGCGCCCGGTGCGATGGTGGTGTGCACGACGGAGCGTCCGGGGTCGCAGGAGTGTTGGATGCCCGACCAGGAGCCGGCCACCTTCGCGGTCACCTCGACCGGTGTGTCGGTCGGATTGTCGATCCGGACCGCGAACAGGACCTGACGGGGCTGCACCATCGCACAGGCGCGCAGCCGGGTGCCGGACGGCCCGGGCTTCGGGGCCGAGCAGCGACTGTCCCCGCCGAGCGCGCCGACTTCCACCTCGTGGGCGAGTCCCTCGGCCAGGTCGGCGGGGGTCGCCGTCGGCTCCCGCCCCGCCGCGCCGCCGGACGGTGCGACCACCGATGCGGTGTCGGCGGTCGCGTCGTCGGACCCCCTCGCCCAGACCGCCGCGCCGAGCACGGCCGCGAGGGCCAGGACCCCGAGTGCCGCACCCCACCGGTGCGGCCGGCGCCACCACGCCGACCGCCCGGTGACTGACGGTTCGCCGGTGGGCTCGGGGCGCGCCGGAACCGGTACGGCCGTGGGCGTGGGCGTGGGCGTGGGCGTGGGCGTGGGCGTGGGCGTGGGCGTGGTGGCGGCGCGGCGCGCCGCGCGGCGGTCGCGCAGCTCGTGGTCCGCCGCCTGCTTCGCCTGCTGGTGCCAGTGCTGCCAGCGGTCCAGTTCCGCCGGGTCGGTGCGGAAGATCCGGGCGAGTTCGGCGAGGACGGCGGGGTCGGGCAGTTCGGTGCGGTCGGGGTCGAGGTAGCGGCTGATCGACGAGGTGCTCAGCCCCCGGACGGTGGAGGCGTCGAGCCGGGCCCGCAGTCGGGCCACCACCCGGTCCAGAGACAGGCCGCACTCGGCGAGTCCGTCGTTCAGCGCACGGACGAGCAGGGTCCGGGGGCGGTCCGTTCCCCCTGCCGGGTGCCCCGGGGCCTCGTCCGGCGGTTGGTCATGCATGCGGTGTTGTCCCATCGCTGTCCCAGCGTCCGTCGTTTCCGCAGGTCGGAGCAGTGGGACGGGAAGCGGGAGAGCGCTGGGACGCCGCCCCGGCCGGAGGGCCTGGTGACGTCCGGCGCCGGTCCGCAGGATGGATCCCGCGACACCGCACCGACTCGCCGACTCCCGCCGCGCCACCACCTCTCGGCTCTGGCATGCCCCGGCATGCCCGCCGACTGTAGGCGAACCGATCGGGCGGCGGTCAGGGTCCGTTCACCCCAATGGAGGAGCTCTCATGAAGCTGTCCCGGCGCACCGCCGCCGCCGTTACGCTGACCGCCCTCACCCTGCTGCCGCTCGGCGCCGCCACGGCGCCGGCCTCGGCGGCCGCCACCGTCCGGGACCGGATCGTCTCGGTCGCCCGTGGGGAGATCACCCCCGCGGGCACCTCGCCCGAGAAGACCGGCTCCTGCGACAGGTACTTCGCCTACCACCGGGGCTCCGGCTCCTGCGCGAAGACCCCGTGGTGCGCGGCGTTCGCCGAGTGGACGTGGCACCGGGCCGGGATCGACGGGACGGTCGACGACCTGGCCGCGCGCGGCATCGGCAAGTGGGGCAAGCAGAAGGGGCTGTTCCACCAGCGGGGCACGTACACCCCGAAGCCGGGCGACCTGGTGATCTACGGGGAGCCGGACGGCGGCACTCCCGGCCACGTCGGCGTGGTCGCCGCCGTCCACGCGAACGGAACCCTCGACACCGTCGACGGCAACCTCGGCGACAAGGTCGCCCTCCGTACCCACCTCGACCCGTCGACGGTGATCACCAACCACCAGCACGTCTCCGGCTACGTCAGCCCGCCCGAGGCCTGAGCCTCGCCCGGGGCCTGAGCCCGCCCGAAGTCCGGGCCCCGCCTGAAGTCCGGGCCACGCCCGGCCTGGCGCACACCGTACAACCCCCACCGGAAGGACAGACCGTCATGGAACGCACCCGTAGGCACCTCGGCCTCATCGCCTCCCTCGCCGCAGCCGCGGCAGCCCTGCTCGCCGTCCCGCAGCCCGCCCACGCCGCCCTCGACCCGTGGTCGTGCGTGGAGGGGCGGGTCTGCGTCTACAGCGGACCCGACGGGACGGGCAGCGTCTGCGCCTGGCCCTACGACGACCCGGACTGGCAGTCCGGAGACCGCTGCAGCTGGTCCGCCACCACGAAGGTCCGCTCGGTGTACAACCACGGCGGCTCCGGCAGGCCCGTGGCGTTCTACCCCGGCGCGAACTACACGGGCCAGCGGGTGGTGTGCACGGCGGCGGGCGCGAGGGGCAACTTCTCGCAGAACGGCGGCACCGGCGTCCACCTCCGCTCCCACCGCTGGTCCTGCTAGGCCTGGGCCTCCTGGGGTGTCCCGCTCCCGCCTCGGCACGGGGGCGGGACACCCTGGGCCCGGAGGGCCGGGCCGTGTTCTCGCCGCGGGCGTCGCGGCCCTGGCCCGCCGCCGAGGCTGCCGGCGCGGCTCGGCCGGGCGCTTGTGTCAGAGGGATTCGATGGTCAGGGCGACGGTGCCGCTGACGCCGGAGACGGTGCCGTCGCCGAGGGGGCAGAGCTCGGGGTTGGTTCCGGTGAAGGACAGGGCGTCGACGACCTTGGTGGCGCTGTCGCCCAGGTAGTGGCCCGACATGACGGTTCCGGTGGCGGTGGCGCCGGAGAGGGTGGCTTCCACGGACGTCCAGGCGATGGTGCTCTTGGTGCCGTCCTGCCAGGTGATGACCTCGGTGTACGGGGTGAGGCGGGTGAGCAGGTCCACGCAGGTCTCGCCGGGCTCCGGGTGGGTGGAGGCGCTGGAACCGGGTTGCCCCGTCACGCAGGTCGCGTACGAGGCGTGGTCGGTGTTGGTCACGGTGCCCTGTGACACGTCGGTCAGCGAGGGTGAGAAGGCGATCTCGAACGTGCCCGTGCACGAGACGTCCACGCCGAGGGCGTGCGCGGGCGTGGTGGGGGCCAGGGCGAGTGCGCAGCCGAGTGCGGTGGCTGCGGCCATGGCGGTGGCACGGGAGAGAGCGGCGACGCGGACGGCCATGATTCCTCCGGAGAGCGGGGTTGGTATTTATGCGAACACAGTTGCATCGCACTCGTGTTCGTGCCTCCCGGTGGATCCATCGGAGTGTCCGCCCCGCCCGTACCTCCCGGCCCGGACCCGGCACCCGCGCGGCGCCCGGTTTTGCCCGGCGGCGCGCGGTGCCGGGGGGGCGGGGGGTGAGCGGAAGGCGGGGTC
>NZ_JBSFJC010000060.1:0-55513 GCF_053597855.1 Kitasatospora sp. NPDC001225 | reverse complement strand
CCGAGCGGCCGCCCTGATGAGGGCGGCCGCTCGGGCGGTCGGACAGCCGTCAGTCGGTCAGACGGTCAGCGTCTGGCCCGGGAAGATCAGGTCCGGGTCGGCGCCGATGGTGCGCAGGTTCTTCTGGTACAGGCTGTCCGTGTCGGTGCCGAACTTGGCCGCGATGTCGCTCAGGGTGTCACCGCTCCTGACGGTGTAGCCGCCCGCGGCGGTGTTCTTCGGCGCGACCGGCGCGGACTGCGCCGGCTTGGCCGAGGGCTGCCCCTTGGGCGCCTGCTGCGCGGCCGCCGGCTTGGCGGCGGGCTTGGCCGCGGGCTTGGCGGCCTTCGTGGCCGGCTTGGCGGCGGGCTTGGCCGCCTTGGCCGCCGTACCGCCCGAGGTGTCGGCGACGGCCGGGGCGCCGCCCTTGCCCAGGCCCGCCCTCTGCGAGCAGACGGGCCAGGCGCCCGCACCCTGCGAGGCGAGGACCTTCTCCGCGACGGCGATCTGCTGCGCCTTGGTCGCCTTGTTGGCCTGGGAGGCGTACGCGGTCCCGCCGTACGCGGCCCAGGTGGACGGGCTGAACTGCAGTCCTCCGTGGAAGCCGTTGCCGGTGCTGGTGCTCCAGTTCCCGCCGCTCTCGCACTGGGCGACGGCGTCCCAGGTCGAGGAGGTAGCGGCGGAGGCCGAGGTGGCCGTGACGAGGCCGGCCACCGGCAGGGCCGCGACGGCGGCGCCCGCGAGGACCGCCATCCGCACGCGGTGGCGCTTGGTGGTGGCGGTGGTGTCGGTGGCAGCGGCGGTCTCGTGACGGGGATTCATACAGTTCCTCTCGACAAGTCCCGGGTGGGCATGCGGAACCAGGCCCGGGACATGGGCCGGCAGTCTTTCGCTCACCTCACTCGACGGGCGGCCGGACACGTGTCGGACGTGTCGTGCCGCCCCGGTCACCTCCGCACGCCGACGGCCTGTTCGAGCCGGTCTCGTCGGCGGGCACCGCCCTCATGCCGCGGGTCAGTCGGCGGGCAGTGCGTCGGGGTGAACCCGGGTGGCGCTCGTTGCGCCGCCAATGAAGCTAGGGGGCATCACCCGGACGCAGCAAGCAATTCTTCGACGTCGCAGGTCAGTTGACTGTTACCGGCGGTACGGGTCAAAAAATCATGCCCGATTTGACCATTTTTGACCAGATTTCCAAGATCAAACGGTCAAATTCCGTGCCCTCACTCACACCTGTCCGCCCGAGAAAGCCGTCACACCATCCACGCGGAGGAACCGTCAGCTGACGCACCGTCACCACCGCACCCGGAGTTCCCGGTTCAGCGCCGCCGTCGAGTGGCATCCGTCACGCCCGACACGTACGGCGACCGCGCGAACACCCTCAGCGACGGCCGTCGAGCTCCGCGTCCCGCGCCAACAGCGCCGCCTGGACCCGGTTGTCGCAGCCCAGCTTGGCCAGGATCCGGCTGACGTAGGTCTTCACCGTCGCCTCGCTCATGTGGATCCGCGCCCCCGCGTCGGCGTTGGACAGACCCTCTCCGAGCAGGGCCAACACCTCCAGCTCGCGCGGGGTGAGCACCTCCAGCCGACGCCGCGCCGCGACGGCGCGGGCGGCCAGCGAGGCACTGCGCCCGGAGGCCAGCGAGTCGACGATGTGCCGGGTCGCAGCCGGCGAGAGGAAGGCGTTCCCGCCCGCCGCCGCCCGGACGGCCTGGATCAGCTCGTGCGGCGCGGTGTCCTTGAGCAGGAAGCCGGCACCGCCCTCGGTCACGGCGCGCAGGACGTTCTCGCGCTCCCCGAAGGTGGTGAGGATCAGCGCCCGCGCGCCGGGGGCGACCTTCGCCAGTTCCCCGAGCGCCGTCAGCCCGTCCATCACCGGCATCTGGATGTCCAGCAGCACCACGTCCACCCGGTGCGCCCGCGCGAGCTCCAGCGCCTCCCGCCCGTCGGCGGCCTCCGCGACCACCTCGATGTCCTCGGCGGAACCGAGGATCATCCTGATTCCGGCCCGGATCAGCGGCTCGTCGTCGGCGACGAGGACTCGGATCACGCTGGTCATTCCCCTCGAACGGTGCTGTGGGCTGCGGCACCCATCCTCACATCCCGGCAGGACCGTTCCGAACCACCCCGATCCGGACCACCGTGATCCGAAACCGGCCCGGCCCGCCCGGCCGGGGCACCCGCCCGCGCACGGGGGCACTCAACCGCTGATCACGTACTCCTGTTTCTCCACCAGTGCCCCGTCCCGGAAGCAGAATCGCGCCACGTGCTCCTCGTTCCAGCCGGCGCCGGGCGCCCCGTTCAGGGCGAACCAGCGGCAGTGCGCGCCCTCCGGGATCTCGGGCCCTGTCCCCTTATACGTGTCGGTGATGAAGTCGTTGCCGCGCGGCAGCGTCTGCAGCACCTCGGACTCGGCGGTGCCCACCCTGATCTGGTCGTACATCGGCTGCTGCACGGTCGCGTCGTTGGTGCCCTTGACGAAGGCGACCACGCCCCAGACCGCCAGGCCGAGCACGGTCACCGCGATCGCGACCACCCCGAGGGCGCAGCCCATCGCCGGACTGCGCCGCTTGCGCTCCGGCTCCTCGACGGGCGGCAGGCCGTCCAGCATCCAGTCCTCGGCCCCGTCCGCCGCCGCGTCCTGCTCCTCCCCTTCATAGGGGAGCACCGCCGCCAGCCGGAAGCCCTGCTCCGGCGTGGGCCCGGCGTGCACCATGCCGCCGACCAACCGGGCGCGCTCCCGCAGGCCGGTCAGTCCCTGACCGCCGCTGACGGCCGCGCCCACCCCGACGCGTGCCCCCACGAGCTCCGGCGCGCGGGCGTTGGTGACCTCCACCACCAGCGCGTCCGGCTCGTACCGCAGCGCGACGCCGATCGGCGCGCCTGGAGCGTGCTTGTGCGCGTTGGTGAGCGCCTCCTGCACGATCCGGTACGCCGCGTGGTCGACGGCGGCCGCCAGCGGACGCCGCTCCCCCTCCACGGTGAGGTCGATCCCGGCCCCCGCCGCCCGGGAGGACTCCACCAGCCCCTCGATCCCGTCCACCCCGCCCCGGGCCGGCGCCCCGGCACCCGCCCCGGTGGCCGCCGACCCGGCGGTGGGCACCCCGCCGGCCGCCGGGGCGGTGGCCGGCACCGCCGTCGACTCGTCGTGCAGCACCCCGACCACCTCGCGCAGCTCGCGCATCGCCGCGACCGCCGCCTGCCGCAGCACCCCGACCGCCTCGCGCTGCCGGTCGGTGAGCGTCCGGTCCACCTCCAGCGCGCCCGAGTGCACCGAGATCAGTGCCAGTTGGTGGCCCAGGCTGTCGTGCATGTCCTGGGCGATCCGGTGCCGCTCGCGCAGCCGCGCCTGGTGCACCACCATGACCCGCTCGCGCAGCAGCTGCTCGTTGCGCTCGCGCAGCGCGTCCAGCAGGGCGCGGCGCTGCGCCCGGTAGCGGCCGTAGAGCGCGGGCAGCACGGCCACCAACAGGAAGGCCCCGAACGACAGCGGCAGCAGCAGTTTCGGCGAGAACGAGGCGCCCTCCTTCAGCACGCCCGTCATGGTGAACAGCGCCCAGCCCGCCACGAAGGTGCCGACCAGCGACCAGACCCGGCGGATCCGCGCCCCGGCCGTCCAGCCCGCGCAGACCAGCATCGGGATCGGGCCGACCGCCCAGCCGGCGGCGGCCGCGACGACGACCAGCACGGTGGCCGGCAGTCCCTTGCGCAGCACCCACGCCACCGCGACCCCGACGCCGACGAGCACCGCCTGGCCGGTGTTGGAGAGCAGCTCCATCAGCGCGGCGAAGCCGCCCATCAACAGGGCGAGCAGTGCCTCGCCCACGACCCGCCGGGGCCGCCAGGGCCCCGGCAGCGCCGTCCGTACCACCGTGTTCCAGGCCCGTGCGATCGCTTCCACCCGTCGAGGCTATCGGTCCGGCCGGGTCGTCCGCCGTCCTCCTTCGTCGCCGCCCCCGCCGACGAAAGTCGCCTGGTCGGCCCCGTCCCGTGGCCTGCCCGCCCGGTCCGCACGGCGCGACCGCTCAGCCGAAGGACGTGAGCAGCAGCGCCACGTCGTCCACCCGGCGGGCGGAGCCGACCTCGCGCAGCAGCCGCTCGGCCGCCTGCTCCAGTCCCTCCCCCGCCACCGCCCGGGCCAGCGCGGCCCGCAGCCGGTCCACGCCCTGGTCGATCGCCACCGCCGGGTCCTCCACCAGCCCGTCGGTGTAGAGGGCGAGCACCGCCCCGCTGCCCAGCCGCAGGTCGCTGACCGGGTAGTCGGCCCGCTCGTCCACCCCGAGCAGCGGCCCGCCCGGGACGTACAGCGCCTCGGCCCGCCCGCCGGGGTGGCGCAGCACCGGCGGGAGGTGCCCGGCCCGGGCGATCCGGCCGAGCCCGACGGCCGGGGTGAGCCGGACCAGGCAGCAGCTGGCGAGCAGCCCGGGGTCGAGGTCGAGCAGCAGCCGGTTGGTGCGGGCGAGCACCTCGTCGGGCGGGTCGCCACCGGTGGCGAAGGCGCGCACGGCGCTGCGCAGCTGTCCCATCGTGGCGGCCGCGCCGACGCTGTGGCCCTCGACGTCGCCGATCACCAGGGTGACGTCCTCGCCCGTGACGATCGCGTCGTACCAGTCGCCGCCGATCTCCATGCCCTGGGTGCCGGGCAGGTAGCGGGCGGTGATCCGGATGCCGGGCACCTCGGGCAGCCGGTGCGGCAGCAGCGCCTGCTGCAGGCCGCGCGCAAGGGCGAACTCGGCGTCGTACAGCCGGGCGCGCTCCAGGGCCTGGGCGATGAAGCCGCCGAGCGCGGTGAGCAGGCCGCGCTCCTCCACGGTGAACGGGCGCGGCAGGTCGAAGCCGACGATGCAGGTGCCGACCGGACGGCCGGAGGCGATCAGCGGCAGGAAGGCCCAGGCGCCCATCTCGTCCAGGGCCAGGCCGGGGTAGGTGGCGGCGAGTTCGCGCACCGACTCGAAGAAGACCGGGGTGCCGGTGCGGAGCGTCTCCGCGCCGGGCACCCGGGTGTCCATCGGGATGCCCTCGAAGGCGTCCAGGAAGCCGTCCGGGTAGCCGGTCTGCGAGAGCAGGTGCAGGCGCTGCTCGCGCACCGCGTAGATGGCGAGCTCCTGGCCGCCGAAGGCCGGCAGGAGTTCCTCGGCCACCGCCCGGCAGACGTCCCGGACGGTGACCGCCTCGGTGAGCGCGCTGGCCAGTTGGAGCAGGTGGTGGGTGCCGCCCATCCCCGTGCGGGCGGCGGGCGGCGGCGGGACGGCGGCCGGCTCGGCGGCGCCGGGCGGGGCCTCGGCCGCGACCACCCGGGCGGTGACGCCGTGCGGGTCCGGGTAGAGCGAGAAGGCGAGCCAGCCGTCCGGCGGTCGGGCGGCCAGGAAGGCGGTGGGCCGCTGGGAGAGCTGGGCGGCGCGGTAGCGGTTCTCGTAGAAGGGGTCGGCGAGCCAGGGCAGCGCCTCCCACGGGGGGCGGTGGACCAGGTCCTCACGGCGGGCCCGGAGCAGCGGCTCGACGGCGCGGTTGGCGTAGCCGATCCGGCCGTCCTGGTCGAGCGCGAACACGCCCTCGGGCAGCCGGTCGACGGCGGCCGCGGCGGCGGTCAGGCTCCGGAGGTCCAGCACCGCGCCGACCAGGTGGGTCCGGCCGTCGGAGATCGCCCGGGGCACCCGGGCCCACAGCTCCACCGGGTACGGCAGGCCGTCCGGGCCGAGCACCCGGACCCGGGCGGCCAGCACCTCGCCGCGCTCCAGCGCGATCCGGGCGGCGGCCCGGAACCCGGGCAGGTCTCCGGGGGCGACGCGACGGCCCAGGGCGGCCACCGTGCCGTCGAACTCCCCGGGTCCGAAACCGAAGATCTCCAGGAACTGGGTGTCGGCGGCGAGCGACCCGGTGGCCACGTCCCAGTCGAACATCCCGACCCGGGTGGTCGGCACCGACGGCGGCGGCAGCTCCACCACGGCCGCCTCGCAGCCCGGCTCCACCGACTGCCCGGACTCCGCCAACCCGGCCAGGCCGTCGGCCAGTTGGGCGGCCGCCTCGGCCAGCCGCCGGGCCGCCGGCGCCGCCGGCCCCTCGTCCGAGGCCGGCCACAGCGCGGTCAGCACCCCGAACGTCTCCCCGCCGCGCCCCACCGGCTCGCAGGCGGAGACGAAGTCGTACGGCAGGCCGACCGCGAGCTGCGGGAAGCGCCGCATGGTGTCCTCGGCGTCGGTGAGGACGACGGCGCGCCCGGTCCGGAAGGCGACCGCGACCGGCAGCGGCCCCGCGGCGGCCACCCGCCGGAACGGGCCCATCACCGACAGCGGCACGCCCGCGATGGTGCGCAGCACCAGCGAGCGGCGGTCCCGCGAGCGCAGGTACACCAGCGAGCCGTACGCCCCGGTCGACTCCAGCACCCGGCGCGCGGCCAGGGCGAGCAGCTCGTCGCGCCGGTGGTCCGCCCGCCGGGCCGTCTCCCGGACGGACGGCGGGGCCGCCCGGCCGGTCTCCGCGCCGGCCCCGGGCTCCGGCGGCCGGTCCGGGCCCGGCCGCGCCCCAGGGGCCCCGCCGGTCGCGTGCGGATGGCGCATGCTCTTTTGCTACGCCCGGCCCGCACCGGTGTCAAGGCGAGCCCGCACCAGCCCCGGGCTGCCCCGGGGCCCGCCGTGCACCAGCATGGACGGCATGCCGAGCGAACCCCGCCGCACCACCGTGGTCAACCTCAAGGGCCACCGCGACGACCCCGGGTACCGCGACGTCGTCTACGTCGGCCGCGCCATGCACCGCGGCGGCTGGCACCTTGCCGAGTCCCCGCTGCACTGCCCGTACCGCCCCGGCCCGGACCTCACCCGCGAGGAGATGGTCGCCAAGTACCACGCCCACCTGTTCGCCCACCCCGACCTGCTCGCCCTCGTCCCACCCCTGCGCGGCCACCGCCTCGGCTGCTGGTGCGCCCCGCTCCCCTGCCACGCCGACGTCCTCGCCGACCTGGCCGACCACCCGCCTGCGTGATCCGCTTTCCCCACCTCTTCCACCATTTCGTATGCATAGCTGACTGTTCGATATTCTCCGGGCGGGTGGCGGCGTGGGGCCGCCGGTGGGGAAGCGAGAGCCGTATGCAGTCGTCGTCCGGGGGTCCCGCGAGCGGGACGGCGTGGCAGTGGGACGAGGAGACCGACGGCGGCGGGGCCCCCGAGGACGTGATCGCGGGCGGCGGGGAGCGCGCGCGGCCGAGCCGGCGCCGGCTGCTGCTCGGGGCCGGGGTGCTCGCGGCGGGCGGGGCCGCCTGGGCGTTCGGCCGTTCGGGTGTCGGCGGGGCCTTCCCCTCGCCCGGGCCGACCGGGCCGGTCCCGACCGCGCTGTCCGGGCCGACGCCGCTCTGGACGTACCGCGGCCCGGAGGCGATGACCCCGGAGCGCCTCACCGACCCGCCGAGCCACCCGGTCTACCTCTCCAGGAACGGCCTGCAGGTCCTCGACCACGAGAAGGGCACCGCCGCCCGGCTGCTGGTCTTCGACCCGCCGGCCGCCCGCAGCTGGCCCATCGACGGCGACGTGCTCGGCAAGGTGGTGGTCGGGCCCGACCACCTCTTCACGATCTACGAGGGCCACCTCGACGCCCGGCACTTCACCGACCCGGCCGGCGACTGGAGCCTGCCGCTGCCCGACGAGCTCCAGGGGCAGGTCCGCCTCGCCGGCTACGACCGCCAGGCCCCCGGCATCCTCTACGGCTACGCCTGGGGCCGCCCGCGGTCCGACGGCACCCGCACGGAGAACCGCCTCTTCGCGCTGCGGGTCACCGACCGCTCCCTGCTCTGGTCCGTCCGCACCGAGCAGACGGAGCAGCCGGTCACGCCCGCCACCCACATCGGAGGCGGCCTCCTCGCCTGCCTCCGCTTCCTCGGCGGCCGCGCCGAGGTGGTGGCCCGGGACGCCGCCACCGGCCGCGAGCTGTGGACCGCCCCCGGTGAGGAGGACCTGCGCTGGTGCGTCGCCGGCTCCGGGGGCTTCTTCGTCCCCGACGGCAACGGCGGCGTGCGCAGGCTGCTTCCCGCCGGCGAGCCGGGCTGGACCTACGCGCCCCACCGGGGCGAGTCCTGGCGGGCGCTGCCGCCCCTCGAACACGGCGGCCGGGTGTACGTCCCGTGGGACCAGGGCGTCGTCAGCTGCCTCGACCTGTCCTCCGGCGCGGAGCTCTGGTCCTGCCGGCTGCCGTTCCCGCTGGACCGCCGCAGCCGTCCGCTGGTCGCCAGGGACACGCTGTTCGTCCCGGGTACGGCGGCCGGCGGGGTCAGCGCGATCCACCCCGCGACCGGCGAGCTGGGGTGGACCTTCCACGACTCCGGTCCGGGGAAGGACGTCTGGACCCTCGCCACCGACGCGGCCCACCAGTTCGACGGCACCCGCCTCTACGCGGGCCACGACGACGTCCTGCACGCCCTCCCCCTGAACTGAGCGCCCCCACGACACGGCAGGACGGCCCGATGCAGGTACGCCCGATCTCCCCCGACAACCTGGCCGAGCTGCTCGCCGACCGCATCGCCGCCCTGCCCGACGCCCGCGGCCGGCGCCTGCGGGTGGCCGTGGACGGCGCGCCGGCCGCCCTCCCCGGGGCGCTCGCCGACGCGCTGGTGGAGCCGCTGCGGCTGCGCGGCCACCCGACGCTGCGGGTCTCGGCCGACGGCTTCCTGCGCCCGGCCTCGATCCGGCTGGAGTACGGCCACCAGGACGCGGACGCCTTCCACGACCTCTGGCTGGACGACGGCGCCCTGGCCCGCGAGGTGCTCGACCCGCTGGAGCCGGGCGGCAGCGGCCGCGTCCTGCCCTCCCTGCGCGACCCGGCCACCGACCGGTCGACCCGCGCCCCGTACACCGAACTCCCGCCCGGCGGCGTGCTGTTGCTGGACGGCGCGCTGCTGCTCGGCCGCTGGCTGCCGCTGGAGCTGACCGTCCACCTGGCGCTCGGCCCGGCCGCGCTGGCCCGCCGCACCCCGGCCGACCAGCAGTGGACGCTGCCCGCCTTCGCCCGCTACGAGGCGGAGACCGGGCCCGCCGCGACGGCCGACGTCACCGTCCGGGTGGACGACCCGCGCCACCCCGCGCTGGTCGAGCGGCCGTGACCTCCGGGGCCGGGCCGCGCTGGCAGTACGGGCACCAGAACACCGTCCGGTCGCGCGGCGGCGAGCCCTGGCGCCCGGTGACGACGGGGGTGACGCAGCGCGGGCAGGGCCGTCCGGCCCGGCCGTAGACCCAGTGGTGGTAGCCGGGCCGGGTGTCGCCGGTGGTGATGTGGCCGGGGCGCAGCTTGTTGGCCTCCAGCATCTGCCGGGCGCGCTCCACCAGCCGGTCGGGGTGCGGGAGTTCGCCGACCTCGGTCCACGGCGTCACGCCCGCGACGAAGCACAGCTCGTTCGCGTAGACGTTGCCGATCCCGGCGAGGTTGCGCTGGTCGAGCAGGGCCTCGACGACCGGGCGCCCCGGGCGGGCGAGGAGCCGGCGGACAGCCTCGACCGGGTCCCAGTCGGAGCCGAGCAGGTCGGGGCCGAGATGGCCGACGATCCGCCGTTCGTCGGCGGTGCGCAGCAGTTCCACGACGGGCAGCCGGTAGCCGACGGCGGTGCCCCGGTCGGTGCCGAGGACGGCGCGGATCTGCCACTCCGGGCCGCCGGTCCACCGCTCGCCGGGGCGGTAGACCACCCAGCGGCCGTCCATCCTCAAGTGGGTGTGCAGGGTGAGGCCGCCTTCGAAGCGGGCGAGCAGGTGCTTGCCGCGCGGGGCGACCTCCAGCACCCGGCGGCCGGTGAGGTCGGCGGTGGCGTGCGCGGGCACCCGCAGGTCGGCGCTGGTCAGCGGCTGTCCGGCGAGGGCCTCGTGCAAGTGGGCCGCCACGCGGTAGACGGAGTCACCTTCTGGCATGCCTCCATTCTGGTCCGCGCGGCGGCCCGCCGGGGCACCGCCCCCGGGTGCGCTACTCCGACTGCTCGGCGGCGCCGTGGGCCTCGCGCACCACGACCACCGGGCAGGGCGCGTGCTCGGTGAGGTGGCGGCTGACCGAACCGAGCAGCACGCCGGAGAAACCGCCCAGGCCGCGGCTGCCGACGACGAGCAGCGCGGCGCCCTTGGCGGCCTCCAGCAGCGCCTGGGCGGCGTTGCCGGGCATCACGCTCTCGGTGATCCGCACGCCGGCGTCGTCGCCGGCCACCTTGGCGACGGTCTCGCTGAGGGTCTTCCCGGCGAGCTCCTCGGGGTTGAAGGCCTCGACGGTCGGCACGCCCGCGCCGGCCCAGCCGTAGAAGGCCGGGTACTCCCAGGCGGCGATCGCGTGGACCGTCCCGCCGACGGCCCGCGCGTAGTCGATCGCCCAGCGCAGCGCCTGCTCCGAGGCGGGCGAGCCGTCCACGCCGACGACGATCCGGGGATTGGCACTCATGCCCTTGCTCCTTCGGTTGCTCCTGATCGGTCCCGACCCTCCGAACATAGATCAAATCGGACAAACGGTCGGTATCTGCCACGCCGGAAGCGGCCCGCCGCATTCAATTCCAGTGCGCGCGGCCCGCGACGCCTGCGAGGATCCCCGGATGCCGCACAAGCCCCGCCGCCGCACCGGCGGCTTCGCCGAGGTCCTGGCCGCCCTGCCGCCGAAGGAGGAGCACGAGTACTGGAACCTCGACGACCCGCTCGCGTCGGGCGGCTTCGTGGACGCCGGGGGGCGCTACTGGCGGCTGGCCCGCGGCCCGGTGGACCGGCGGCTGGCGAAGCGGCTGGCGGTCGACGCGGACGAGATGACGCTGGGCCTGTGGGGCCGGCTGCACGAGGCTTCCCCGGGCGTCTTCGTGCCCGCCCTGCTCACCCCCGAGGAGCGGCCGGCCGCCTGGCTGGACGCCTCCGCCCTGGAGTACCTGGCGTACGAGTTCCGGGCCTCCGGCGACCGGACGCTGCTCTACCTCGTGGTGCACTGCTGATCCGCTGTCACCGTCAACTCCGGTAGGCCGCCCAGATGTTGGCCATCCGCTGGACCTGTCCCGGGGTGAACCTGGTCATGCAGGAGTCGTAGCTGTAGTCCATGAAGTTGTGGATCGGGTCGAGCCCCGGGCCGGGGCAGGTGTCCCGGCCCTCGGGGCAGCCGGAGGCGGCGGTGCGTTCGGCCGGGGTGTCCTCCACGTAGTCGCCCGGGGCCCGGCAGCCGTTCTGAAAGGTGTGGAAGAGGCCGAGCCAGTGGCCGATCTCGTGGGTCGCGGTGTCGCCCTCGTCGTAGTGGACGGCGGAGCCGCCCGGCAGCGAGGCGTCGAGCACCACCACGCCGTCGTCGGTCGGGTGCGTCCGGTAGGCGTTCGGGAAGGTCGACCAGCCGAGCAGGGAGTCGCCGAGCCGGGCGGTGTAGAGGTTGAGGGTGCCCTGGTCGCCCTTGCGCAGGGCGGTCTTCATCGCCTGCTCGGCCGAGGAGCCCGGGGTCATGCCGGTGTACCAGGAGGCGTTGTCGCTCCAGTCGGTGCCGACCAGTTCGAAGTGGAACGGGCTCGGGACGTTGCCCTCGCCCTGGCCGCCGTAGCTCTCGTTGAGGTGGTCGATCTGGCCCGCGACGGCGGCCGCGTCCAGCCGCCCCTCGTCGCCGTCGTGGATCACGTGGAAGTAGACCGGGATCGCGGTCGGGGCGGCGGACCGGACCCGGCCGACGCCCAGTTCGGCGAGCCGCTGGGCGAGGTCCGCCTGCATCGCCCGGGCCTGCCGGGGACTGACCGCGTTCGGGTCCCGGTCCGGCCGGCTGCCGGCCGGCAGCCGCGCCGCGACACCGCCCGCACCGACGCCGTCGTCCGGACCGACGCCGTCGTCCGCGCACCGCTCCACCGCCGGAGCGACGGCGGCGCGGTGCGCGGCCGGTGCGGCGAACTGGCTCAGACCGGCCGCGGCGACCAGCGCGGCGGCGCAGGGGAACAGGCGTGGGGCACGCGAGCGCACCCGGGCAGTACGGCGCATCAGCGCTCCTGACAGGGGAGTTGACGGGGTGTAGGCCGCGCCCGTGGCCTGCTCCGGCCGGACCCGCCGGCGCCCGGCGCGGACCCGCCGAGACTACGACGCCGTGAAGTCGATCCCCCGCAGGGCGCGCGCGGCGGCCCGGTCGAGTACCACGGCCGACGCACAGCCGGCCGGCAGCCGTCCGGCCTCCAGGATCCGGCGGCGCAGCCGGGCGACGGCGGCCTGGTGCCGGGCGAAGGCGTAGCGCGAGACGCCGCGCCGGCGCCGCCGCTGCCCGTCCAGCGCCTCGGCCGGGTCGGCGTCGAGCAGCAGCAGGTGCACCCGGCGGCCCTGCCGGGCGGCGGCCCGCACCAGCCAGGCGCGCACCCAGGGCTGGGTGCCGCAGTCGTGCACCGCGAGCGGCCCGCCGTCCAGCACGGCCCGGCGCAACCGCAGGTAGTGGGCGAGCCGGGCCAGCGGGCGGTAGAGCGCGTACGGCAGGCGGCCGGGCAGCCGGGCCGCGTACTCCTCGCGGACCAGCTGGGAGTCGATCAGCGGGGCGCGGACACAGCGGCGCATCAGGGTGCTCTTGCCGCTGCCGGGCAGGCCGGTGACGACCAGCAGGTCCCCGGCCGGGTAGCGCAGGACCGCCGGCCCGGGCCCGCGCAGCTCGTGCCGGGCGCTCGGGTCGTGCGGCGCGTGCGATGCGGACGGGTCGTCCGGCGCGGGCAGGACGACCCGTTCCCCGGCGGTGCGCGGCGGCGGCACCCTCGGCGCCGCCGCCGTCCGCACCGTTCTCGTCCCACTCACCCGGTCTCCCCCCGCCGTTCCCCTTCGAGGAGCATCGCTCATTCCCAAGAACGAGTAAAGGGCGGAGGTCGGAGCGGGTACGGACGACCACGGCCGGGCCCGGAGCGTGGCGGCGTCGAGGCCCGGCGGCGGGTGTCAGCCCAGCTGCGGGGCGATCCGGGAGGCGATCAGCTCCAGGTGGTCGAGGTCGTCCAGGTCGAGGATCTGGAGGTAGAACCGCTCGCTGCCGACCGCCGCGTACCGGCCGATCTTCTCGACCACCTCGTCCGGGGTGCCGGCCAGGCCGTTCTCCTTCAGCTCGTCGACCTCGCGGCCGATCGCGGCGGCCCGGCGGGCGACCTCGGCGTCGTCGCGGCCGACGCAGGCCACCATGGCGTTGGAGTAGACCAGGTCGTCGGCGGAGCGCCCGGCCGCCTCGACGGCGGCGCGGACCCGGCCGAACTGGGCGGCGGTGTCGTCCACCGAGGCGAACGGCAGGTTGAACTCGTCGGCGAAGCGGGCGGCCAGGGCCGGGGTGCGCTTGGGGCCGAGGCCGCCGACCAGCACCGGGACGTGCTCCTGGGCGGGCTTGGGCAGGGCCGGCGAGTCGGTCAGCGTGTAGTACTCGCCGGCGAAGTCGAAGGTGTCGCCGAGCTTGGTGTTCCACAGCCCGGTGATGATCGCCAGCTGCTCCTCCAGCCGCCCGAACTTCTCCTTCGGGAAGGGGATGCCGTACGCGGTGTGCTCGGCCTCGTACCAGCCGGCACCGAGGCCGAACTCGACCCGGCCGCCGCTCATCGCGTCCACCTGGGCGACCTGGATCGCGGTGACGCCCGGCAGCCGGAAGGTGGCGGCGGTCATCAGGGTGCCCAGGCGGATGGTGCTGGTGTCGCGGGCGAGGCCGGCCAGGGTGATCCAGGCGTCGGTGGGCCCGGGCAGGCCGTCGACGTCGCCCATCTTCAGGTAGTGGTCGGAGCGGAAGAAGGCGCTGAAGGCCCCGAGCTCCTCGGCGGTGCGGGCGACCTTGAGGAGGGTGTCGTAACTCGCACCCTGCTGGGGTTCGGTGAAGACGCGGAGATCCATGCCGGCCATTCTGGTACGGACCGACCGGTGATCGGCACAGCGCGTCCGCCGCGCCACGGACCGTTTCCGATCCGGCCGGGTGGGGCGGCAGGGGTGGCCAAGGTCTCAGTACGGAACCGTCACGGGCGCCCGTTCCCGCTCGGAGGGTCGCCTACCGTGGACGGATGTTCGCGACCCCCGACGAGTCCTTCCGGCGCTCCCCCGACGAGCCGGCCGGCTGTCCGCTGCCCGGCATCGTGACGGCCTTCACGCCCCGGCTGGCCGAGTTCGCCTTCGAGCCCGGTTTCGTCGCGGCGGTCGACCAGCACGCGGCGATGCTGCGGGAGCTGCTGTACGCGCAGGGGCCGGAGCTCGCGCCCCGGCCCCTGGACCGTGAGGAGTTGTCGGACTACGCGCTGGGTTTCCTGGACGCGCTCGCCGAGATCGGCTGGCGGGAGCCGGTCGGCCACGACTACGCCGTGATCCGGCTCACCGCGATCTGCTGGCTGGTCCGTGAGCAGGGCCTGCTCGGGGTCTGACCCCCGGCAGGCCCTCCCGGACCGCCCGGTGCGGCGGGCTACCGGTTCTGGTCGCCCTCGATGCCCGGCGCGGGCGGGGTCCCCGGACCGGTCTGGGTGGTCGGCCGAACCGGCTGGTTGGACAGCGCGTCGGAGCGGCCGGCCTGGTAGGCGGTGCCGCGCAGCCGGGCGGTCTCCCGCTCGGCGCCGTCCAGCCACCGCTCCCAGCGCTGGCGCATCGGGATGATCAGGCCGCCGCCGACACCGACCACCAGCACACCGGCGATGGTGGCGAGCGCGGCGATCAGGACCGGCCCGGTGATCGAGGTGGCGATCCCGGCCTGGCCCAGCGCGGCGATCACGCCGAGGCCGACGATGAACGCCCAGACCAGGGTGGAGACCGTCCGGCCGTACGAGGCGCCGGAGAGCGTGCTGCCCACGATGTCGCGCACCGCGTTGGCGATGGCCATCGCGACCACCACGATCACCACGGCGACGATGCCGCGCGGCAGCCAGGCGACGATGCTGTGGATCATCGTGCTGATCGGGTTCGAGCCGAAGACGCCGAACGCCAACTGCAGGGCCATCAGCAGGACGATGTAGTAGACGACCTTGCAGATGATGCCGGTCATGTCGTACTTGGAACCCTGCAGGTGGGCGGCCACTCCGGACCGCTCCGCGACCCGTTCCGAGCCGACCCTGCGCAGCACCCGGTCGAGGATCTTGGCGATCGCCTTGGCCACGAACCAGCCGACGACCAGGATCGCCAGGAAGGCGATGAACTGCGGAATGACCTTGGCGATCTTCGACCAGGCCTCGGTGAAGCCCGACCCGAAATCGACGGACAGTGCGAGCTGCTGAGCCACGGAGTCCTCCACTCGGTGACACGGCGCCACGAGCGGGCGCTTCGGCCCCCCACCCTTCGTGGATAGCAGGCGCCCGCCCCGGCCGCGCGCGCCCGGTGTCCGGGATGGTCCCCTCGGGTGAATGCTCCGGCCGTCCGCACGCGTACAGTGGCGGTCCGGGGGGACGGGCCACGGGGCGGGACGGACGGGACGGTGCGGCAAGTGGGCGGTACGGCGGCGGAGCACGCGGTGGACCACCGGGCGCTGCACTGGCGGGTCCGACCGGAAGCGGCCCGGGCCGCCGTCCTGGTCCTGCACGGCGGCGAGGAGCACAACGTCGCCCGGCCCGGGCGCCTCAACCTCCCGCTGCTGCGGATGCACGGCTTCCTGCGCGCGCTCACCAGGGCGACCGCGCGGGACGGGGTCGCCATCGGCACCGTCCGCTACCGCCACCGCGGCTGGAACGGCGAACGGGCCGACGCCGCACGGGACGCGACCGCCGCGCTCGACGAACTCACCGCGCTGCTCGGGCCGGTGCCGACCGTCCTGGTCGGCCACTCGATGGGCGGGCGCGCCGCCCTCCAGGCCGGCGGACACCCCGCCGTCACCGGCCTGGTCGCCCTCGCACCGTGGTGCCCGCCCGAGGACCCGTGCGACCAACTCGCCGGGCGGGACGTCCTCCTGCTGCACGGCGACCGCGACACCGTCACCCCGCCCGCCGAAACCCGCGCCTTCGCCGCCCGCAGCCGCGCCGCGGGCGCCCGGGTCTGCGGCTACACCGTCACCGGCAGCGGCCACGCCATGCTCCAGCGCCTCCCCGACTGGCACCGCGCCACCACCCGCCTCACCACCGCCCTCCTCGGCCTCCACCCCTTCCCCGCCGAAACCGCCTCCGCCCTCGCCCTCCCACCCGCCTCCCGCGAAGCCCTCACCCTCCCCCTCCCACCCCAGCCCCGCCGCGCCCCGGCCCTCCCGGCCAACCCCTGAGGCACCGAGGCCCCGCGGGCGACGCGGCGGTGAACAAGCACATCGGCAACATCTTCGCCAAGCTGGACCTGCCGGTGGACGTGGACGGCCACCGGCGGGTCCTGGCGGTGCTGCGCTACCTGGGGGCGTGAGGGCCGCGGGGGCGGTGCGGCCGGCTCAGCCGGTGGGCGGCTTGGTGCCGTTGGGCCAGACGCAGGGGGACTCGAAGCTGACGACCAGCGTGGTGGGCCAGTTGTCGCCGTCCGAGATGGAGGCCTTGAAGCCGTTGTCCGGGTTGGTGAGGACGATCACGCCGGGCCTGCTGTCGGTGACCTTGAACCCGGCCACGACGAGGTGGCCGCGGAAGGTGTCGAAGATCGTGTCGTGGTGGTCGGCCGGGATGTCCCGCAGGAAGCGGTACGTCACGGCCTTGACCCGGCCGTCCGGTTCCGAGGGGGCGTCCTTCTTGAAGCACTTCTCCTCGGCGTCCCGGTCGACGACCGGCGAGATCGGCTTCGGGAAGGCGAGGAAGATCTCGGTGAAGTACGTGTCGGTCTTCTGCTTCGCCTGGGCGCTGGTCAGCGGGGCGTCGGCCGAACCGGAGCAGGAGGTGGCCGCCAGCAGGACGACGCCGGCCGACAGGGCCGACCGCACGGCGCGAGCACGGGGGAAAGCAACGGTCACCGCATGATCCTTGAGGGGTTGTGTGGGCTGCCGGGGTCGGGACTGATCCTAGACCGTGTGCCAGAGGGCGGCCGCGAAGACCGCCGTCACCCAGGTCCACAGGACGGAGAGGCCGAGGTGCGCGACCGTGCGCAGGCGGTCGCCGCGCCACAGGCGGGGCGAGAAGTAGGCGAACTCGAAGAGCCAGCGCAGGCCCCAGAAGAGTGTCTGGCCGGCCAGCAGGGCGGTGCCGAGCCGGCCGCCGGCGAGCAGGTCGGGGGCCAGGCAGAGCGGGAGCAGGCCGAGCAACGCGCAGGCGAGGCCGATGAAGAAGAGGTGGGCGTAGGAGACCTGGCGGGTCAGCAGGGTGGTGCCGGCGAGGTCGGCGGGCCAGCCGATGGCGCGGGGCAGGACGGCGTGGACCAGGCCGGCGGTCACGAGGGCGGCGCCGACCAGGCGCAACTGGGCCTCGAGGGTGAGGAGTCCGGGCGTACCGGTCAGTTCGGCCAGTACGGTCAGCTCGGTCAGTCCGGGCGTACCGGTCAGTTCGGCCAGTACGGTCAGCTCGGTCAGTCCGGTCGGCCCGGTCATGAGGCGGGCTTCCGGAGGGCGAAGGCGGTGACCAGGCCGGCGATCCGGCGTTCCGCGGCCGGGTGCAGGCCCGCCTCGGCGGCGTGCCGGAGCCAGGTGGCCCGGGGCAGGAAGTGCCAGGCGCCGGGGCCGTAGACGGCGGTGTTGGCGGCGTCCCGCAGGTGCTCGACCAGCAGCAGGGTGCCGCCGGGGCGCAGGGTGCGGGCGGCTTCGGCGAACAGGGCGGTGCGGTCGGCGGGCCGGCGCAGTTCGTGGGCGGCGAAGACGGCGAACACGGTGTCCAAGGTGCCCGTCGCGGCGGGCAGGGCGTCCGGCCGGGCCGGGATGCCGCCGGGGGCGGGCGGGGCGTGGCGGCGGGCGCGGCGGATCGAGCCGCTGGAGGTCAGCGCCGGGTCGTACAGGTCGGCGAGCCGTCCGCGGGCCCCGGGGTGGCGGGCGGCGAGCGGGCGGCCGGCCTCGTCCAGGCCGGTGCTGATCACCAGGTGGTCGCCGGGGCCGTCGGGCAGCAGGGCGGGCAGCCAGTCGTAGCTGTGGAGCCCGGAGCGGTCGTAGACGCACCAGGTGGCGAGGGTGCCGAGGGCGAGGTACCCGGCGGCGGTGGCGGCGGCCGCCCGGGCGAGCGCGGCGGCGGGGCCGGGCAGCCGGCGGGCCAGCACCCCGCCGGCGACGACCGTGAACGCGCCGGCGGCGTACATCGGCCAGTTGTAGCGGACGACCTCGCGCACACCCGACGGGCGGGGGCCGTCCGGGACGGGACCGGGGGCGGGAGCGGGGACGGAGGCGGCGGGGGCGGTCATCGGGCGGCTCCGGTGAGGGTGCGGCGCTCCCCGGCGTGCCAGCCGTAGTCGAGGCCGGCGACGTGGAAGGCGTTGGCGAGCACCGGCCGGCTGCCGGCCAGCGGGCCGTGGTCGAAGAAGGTGAGCCGGGGCACCTCGACGGCCACCGGGGCGGGTTCCCAGTGGGCGCGGGTGGCCTTGACCACGATCATCGACCGGGTCTGCGGCTCGTACTCGAAGGTGTAGGGCAGCGGGCCGGCGAAGCGGCGCGCGGCGCGGGCGTCCGCGAACGGGCTGCCCGGCGGAAGGGCGGCGGGGGCGCTGCCGAGGTCGGCGCGCACGTGCAGGTCGGCGCGGCCGTCGCCGCTGACCACCTTGAACTCCAGGGTCCCGTCGACCACCCGGGTGCCGATCCGGGCGTGCCGGTAGTGGTAGCGGGAGAAGGCGTTGCCGCCGAGCGCCATCATCCGGCTGTCGGTGTCGGAGCGCAGGATGCGCAGGCCGCGCATGGTGCGGCCGCCGGGGGTCGGGAAGCGGGTGAAGACCCGGTAGCCGGTCAGGATGAAGTCCCGGCCGAGGCGGGCGGGCAGGGCGGCCGGGCGCAGTGCCCGGGCGTCCACGACGGCGGCGGCCACGAAGCCGTGCTCGGTGCCGTCGGGGTCGGTGTAGGTGTCGAGGGCGAGGCCGGGCGGCACCAGCGGGGCGAGCAGGCGGGGCGGCAGGGCGTAGGTGAGGACGAGCGAGTGCGCGAAGCGGGTGCGCATCGCGAAGGGGTGGCGTTGCAGCAGGTGTCGCACGGTCGACTCCGTGGTCGGGTAGGGGGGTTCGGAGCGTGACGGGGCAGCACGGGACCGCCCTTCGCCGCGGGCCGCGGCGGGGTGTTCTCGCGCGTCCTCATCATGGCGCACGACTTTGAACGCGTTCAACTCGGGGGTTGGAGGGGTGGGCGGGGTACGCGAACGCCCGGGGCCCGCGCTGCGCGAGCGCGGGCCCCGGGCGTGGCGGAGGCGGGGTCAGGCCGGGTCGTCCTCGGGATCCGGGGCCGGGACGCGGCCGGCCAGCAGGGCGTGGCCGAGCGCGGTGGGGCGGTGGGTGACGGAGCGACCGGTGCGGTCCTTGGTGGTCAGCCCGGAGTCGGCCAGGACGGTGGCGTGCTCGCTCGCGGAGGCGGTGGAGATGTCGAGATGACCCGCCAGGTCCTTGGTGGAGCAGGGCCCGTGGGCCGCGATGGCCTCCAGGGCGGCGGCCCTGGTCTGGCCGAGCAGCGCGGTGAGGGTGCGACTGGGGGTCGGCTCGGGCTCGGCGCGCAAGGGACCACCGATCCGGGCGGGGTACAGGAGCACCGGCTGCTGGGCCGGGTCCTCGAAACGGGCGATGACGGGTCGGCGGGGGCCGAACACGCACGGCTGGAGCAGCAGCCCCCGGCCGTCCAGGCGCACGTCGTGCCGGCATCCGCCGGCCAGCGGGAAGCTCAGCACCGGGCGGCGCCAGGACACCGTCGGGTGCAGCGAGCCGAGCACCCGGTCCGGCTCGGCGATCCGGTGCCGGCGCCCGTGCTCGGTGGTGACGATGGTCTCGATCTGCCGCCGGTACGGGTCGATCGCCCGGGTCTGGTAGTCGGCGGTGACGTTGCCCAGCAGCCTGCGGGCCCGGCGGTCGCCGGCCGCGACGCCCCGGGCGAAGGCGCTCAACTGCCGCTCCCCGCCGACCGAGCGCAGGTGGTCGCGCAGCGGCGCCTCGGGCGCCTGGGCGGTGGCGCTCTCGGTGGCGCCCGGGTCGCGCCGCACCGCGAGGAACTCCGGGATCGCCGTGGGGGTGTAGAGGTCGAAGAGCAGCGCGGTGCGCGGGTTCCAGGAGGCCCGCAGCTGCTCGCGCCAGGCCTGGAAACGCGGGTCGCGCACCCCGCTGACCAGGGCGTGCACGCTCAGGGAGAGCTCCATCGACATGTCGGGGCGCTCCGCCACCCGGAGCCGCTCCAGGTCGTCCGTACCGAAGAAGATTCGCAGCACGGTCGCGATCGTCGCCCGGATGCGGCACCGCCGCAAGACCGTTCGGCGAGAACCGAATCCATTGCCGGGCGGGAGACCCGAGAGCCGGACCGGACACCCGGCGGGCGCCCGGCGGGCGGCCGTCCCGGGGGGCTTTCGCGCCCGGACGAACCACCCCGGCCCGCTCCCCGCTCCCCCCGCACGAGTGGTTTCGTCCCCCGCCTCGGCCCCGGAGACGGTCGGTGGACGGATGATCGCTTCCGGGGCCGTACCGGGCGGCCAGGGAAGGACGGTTCGGGACGATGGGCACGACGCGGCGTTCGCTGCTGGGCGCGGCGCTGGGCGCCCCGCTACTGGGGTGGCTCACCGGGACGGCGGCCGGTGCCGTTGACGGCGGCACCGACCGCACCGGGAGTCTGGGCACGCTCTCCGACGGCTGGGTGGAGGTGCGCTGGACCCCGGAGGCACAGGCCCAGCTGGACCGCTTCCACGCGATGGTGGACGTCGTCGCCCCGGCGCGCATGGTGCTGGACCAACGGGGCCCGGCGGTCCACCTGCCGATCCGCTCCGCCGTGGGCGACCCGTCCCTCGCCAACCCGCCGAAGGCGCACGGCGACGGGGCGCTGGACGGCGGGGTCTCCGTCCGCACCTCCAAGGGCGACTACCGGGTGGTCAACCTGTCCGGCGCGATCAAGGACGGCCTGGGCTCGGGCCGGTGCGAGGTGAGCGGGGCGGAGATGGGGCACCGCTCGGCCTTCCGCTGCGGCCTCACCGAGGGCAAGCTGACGGCCGATCCGGTGCCGGCCGGGAAGCCGATGAAGGTCCGGCTCAGCGGGGTGCCGCTGCGCCCCACCCAGGAGGCGGTGGACGCGTACACCGCCAACTTCGGCGCGCACCCGGTCACCGTGGACACGGTGCTCGCCTACGTCACGGCCCAGGGGACGTACACCCCTCCTCCGGCCGCCCAGGAGCAGAAGCCGTAGCGGGCCGGTCGTTGCGGGGCGTCCGGGACTGGGCGGGCACGCCGCCGCCGAAGCGCCGCTCGCGCACCGCGTACGCCCGGACCGCCCCGCGCAGCCGGGCCAGGTCGTAGTCCGGCCACGGCGTGGGGTCGAACAGCAGCTCGGCGTAGGCGAGCTGCCAGGGCAGGAAGTTGCTGATCCGCTGCTCCCCGGAGGTGCGGATCAGCAGGTCCACGTCCGGGAGGTCGGGGGCGTACAGGTGCCGGGCGAGGTCGGCCGGGCCGATCACCTCCGGGCTGATCCGGCCCGCCACCGCCTCGGCGGCCAGGCTCCGTGCCGCGGCGGCCAGTTCCTCCCGTCCGCCGTAGTCCACGCAGACCGTCAGGGTCAGCGTGCCGTTGTTCGACGTCAGGCTCTCCACCAGCGCGATCGAGGAGGCGAGCGACTCCTCCACCCGGTCCCGCCGGCCGCACCAGCGGATCCGCACGCCAAGCGCGTGCAGGCCCTCCGCGCTGCGGGTGAGGCCGTCGGCCAGCGAGTCGAACAGCGCGGTCAGTTCCTCGGGCGGGCGGTCCCAGTTCTCGGTGGAGAAGGCGTACAGGCTCAGGTGGCGGATGCCCAGCCGCAGCGCCGCGTTGACCAGGCGCAGCGCGGCCCGCTGCCCGGCCCGGTGGCCGTGCTGCGCGGGCAGCCGACGGGCCTCGGCCCAGCGGCGGTTACCGTCCATGATCACGGCGACGTGGGCGGGCGCGCCCTCGGGAGGCGTGGGCCGGGCGCGGCGGTGGGGCGTGGTGCCGTCGGAGCTCAGCGGGGTGAGGCCCTCGGTCAGGACACGTGAGCGCAACAGGGTCACTTCGTCGTACTGGAGCTGGGCGCCGAGCAGCAGGGTGTGCAGGAACGGGCGGCAGCCGGGGGCGGCGAGCCAGGTGGCGGGCAGGGCCTGCTCCAGCAGGCGGTGCAGGTGCCTCTGCTGGCTCTCGACCAGCTCGTCCAGGGCGGCGCGGCGGTCGGGTCGGCGGTCGGGTCGGCGGTCGTCCTGACTCTTGTCCCGGCCGAAGTCGGCGACGGTCAGGCCGAGTCGGCGCAGGTCGTCCCGCGGCAGGTAGCAGCGGCCGGCCGCGAGGTCGAGCGGGAGGTCCTCCAGGATGTCCGCCAGCTGGCAGGCCTCCCCCAGCGCGGACATCGCGCCCGCCGCCCGCGGGCCCCGCGCGCCCAGCAGCGGGGCCCACAGCTCGGTGACCGTCCCCGCGACGCCCCGCAGGTGGCGGCGCTGGTCCGCGTGGGTCTCGAAGGCGGGCGGGCGGGCGCCGTCGGCCCGGGTGGCGTCCAGGAACTCCTCGACCAGCGCCCGGTCCAGCTCCCAGCGCCGCACGGTGTCGACGAAGGCCCGGCGCAGCGGGTGGTCGCTGCGGCCGGCCGCGAGGTCGGCCAGGGTGTCGGCCCGCCAGCGGGCGAACCGGCGCTCGCGCTCGGCGGGGTCGGCGGCGCCCTGGGTGTCCTCGTCACCGTGGGAGTCGGAGTCGGAGTCGGCAGCGGCGTCGTCGGCGATCCGGTCGGACCGGGAGGCGAAGCCGTTGACGGCGTGGAAGTACGGCCGCACCTCGGGCGGCAGCGTGTCGCTGATCGCCCGCAGCGGGGCCTGGTGGGCGGCCACCTCCCGCTCGCAGAGCCGGTACGACTCCGCCAGCTCCGGCGGACCGCCCACCGCTGCCGCCCCGTTCGCCGCCATGCCCGTTCCCCGCCCCTCTCCGCCACCGCGCACCGTGCGCCGCTGTTCGCCGTGCACCGCTGTTCGCCGTGCACCGTCTGGTCAACGAGGCGGCGGCGGATCGGTGGCGATCCCAGCGGACCCACGGCCCTCGGCCCCGGCTCCGCGCACGGTCCGGTCCGGCCTGGCCTGGCCTGGCCTGGTCCGGCCTCAGCCGAGGTCGGCCGGGGACTCCACCACCACGCCGTACAGGTCGCCGATCGTCGCCAGCGCCGCGCGGTGGACCTGGGCGGCCGTCAGCCCGGTGCCCGCCGAGTCCAGCGGGCGGGTGGCGCAGGCGGCGGCCACGACGGTCGGGCGGTTGCCGCGCAGGAAGGCGCCGGCCGTCGTGAAGGCCACGCACATGTGGGTCATGAACCCGGCGACGACGACGTCCCGGCGGCCGGCGGCGTCGAGCAGTTCGCCCAGCTCGGTGCCGACGAAGGCGTCCGGGGCCTGCTTGACCACCACCCGCTCGCCCTCGGCCGGGGCCACGCTCGGGTGGATCCGCCCGATCTCGGCCCGGATGTCGTACGGGGTGCCCTCGCCGCCGTCGTTGATCACGTGGATCACGGGGGCGCCGGCGTCCCGGGCCCGGGCGAGCAGGTCGGCACCGGCGTCGAGCGCCTCCTGCCAGCCCTCCAGTTCCATCACGCCGCGCACGTAGGTGTTCTGGTAGTCGATCATGATCAGGGTCGAGTCGCCGAGCGCGGCGGGCTGCTCGTCGAGGCCGTTGAGGGTGCGCAGGGTCGTCGTGGGCATGGGGTGCCGCCTTCACGGTCGGGAGTCGGGGATCTCGCAGGTCACACCTGGTGCGGCCGGCTTCGAAAACGCTACGGGCGGCGCTCGAGTGTCGGCAATGTCGCCTAACATGCAGATTCCGACATCGACGGGGAAGAGCGCCCCGGGGAACGAGGGGGCAGACAGTGGCCGCACCGGCTGCGCAACGGCTGATCGTCATCGTGCTGTTCGAGGGCGTCGACCTGCTCGACGTGACCGGCCCGCCCGAGGTGTTCTCCCTGGTCCGCCGGGAGACCGACGACGCGACCGGCTACCGGGTCGTCCTCGCCGCCGAGACGGCGGCGCCGGTCACCACCTCGGCGGGCGTGCGCATCCTGCCCGACCTCACCTTCGACGAGGCCGCCCGGAGCCGGATCGACACCCTGCTGGTGCCCGGCTCGGTCGAGGTGGACGAACGCCGCCGGGTCCGCGCGCTCACCGACCCGGCGGTGGTCGACCGGGTCCGTACGCTGGCCGCCCGATCGCGCCGGGTGGCGAGCGTCTGCGTCGGCGCGCACCTGCTCGCCGCCGCCGGGCTGCTGGACGGGCGGCGCGCCACCACCCACTGGTCCACGGCCGGCCAACTCGCCGAGGAGCACCCGGAGATCGAGGTCGACCCGGACCCGATCTTCATCCGCGAGGGCGAGGTCTGGACGGGCGCGGGCATCAGCGCCTGCCTGGACCTGTCGCTCGCCCTGGTCGCCGAGGACTTCGGTGAGGAGCTGGCCCTGAGGGTCGCCCGCCAGCTCGTCATGTACCTCAAACGCCCCAGCGGCCAGAGCCAGTTCAGCGTCCCACTGGAGCCCGTGTCGACCACCCGGCGGATCGAGGAGCTGCGCCACCACATCCTGCGCAACCTCTCCGGACGGCTCACCGTCCCGGACCTCGCGGCCCACGCCCACGTCAGCGAACGGCAGTTGACCCGGATCTTCAAGACGGAACTGGGCACCACCCCGAGCGCCTACGTCGAATCGGCCCGGGTCGAACTGGCCCGCCACCGGCTGGAGTCCACCGACGCGACGCTCGAACGCATCGCCACCGCCTGCGGGTTCGGCACCGTCGACACCCTGGTGCGCGCCTTCCGCCGCCGCCTCGGGACGACGCCGACCGACTACCGGCAGCGCTTCCGGACGGCTGCCGCACCCACCGCGATCCCCACCACTGCCAGGGCGACCGTCACGGCAGCCGGACGGTGAACTCCGTACGGCCGGGCCGGCTCGCCACCGTCACCGTGCCGCCGTGCGCCCCGACCACGGCCCGGACGATCGCCAGGCCGAGCCCGGTCGAGCCGGTGGCACGGGAGCGGGCCCGGTCGCCCCGGACGAAGCGCTCGAAGACCTGGTCTGCCAGCTCCGGCGCGATCCCCGGGCCGTCGTCCGTGACGCTCAACTCGACCTGGCTGTCCGCCCGTTCGAGCCACAGCTCGACCTCGGTGCCGGGCGGGGTGTGGCTCCGGGCGTTGGCCAGCAGGTTGGCCACCACCTGGCTCAGCCGGTGCCCGTCCCCGCGCACCAGCACCGGCTCCTCGGGCAGGACGAGCCGCCAGCGGTGCTCCGGTCCGGCGGCACGGGCGTCGGCCACCGCGTCGAGGGCGGTCCGGGTCAGGTCCACCTCCTCCTCGGCCAGCGGGCGGCCGGCGTCCAGCCGGGCGAGCAGCAGCAGGTCCTCGACGATCGCCCCCATCCGCAGCGCCTCGGCATCGATCCGCTCCAGCGAGTGCCGCACCTCGGGCGGCACCGGCCCGGGGTGGCGCAGCGCCAGCTCGGCGTGGCCGCGGACCGCCGCGACCGGGGTGCGCAACTCGTGGCTGGCGTCGGCGGCGAAGCCGCGCAGCCGCTCCTCCACCGCGTGGCGGCGGGCGAGTGCGCCGCCGACGTGCCCGAGCATCCGGTTGAGCGCGGCGCCGACCCGGCCGACCTCGGTGCGCGGGTCGTCGTCGGGCACGCGCTCGGCGAGCATCACCTCACCGCTGGCGAGCGGCAGCGCGCTGACCCGCTCGGCCATGCCCACCACCCGCCGCAGCGGGCGCAGCGAGACGCCGACCCAGGCGGCCCCGGCAGCACCGGCTGCGGCGACGGAGATCGCGAAGACGGTGAGCTCCAGGGTCGCCAGCCGCTCGACGGTGTCCTCGGCCGGGCGCAGCGGCAGGCCGCTGACCAGCACGTCGCCGTCCCGCCCGGTGACCGCGCGGACCCGGTAGCGGCCCAGGGCCCGGCCGAGGTCGAGGGTGCGGGCCGGGCCGTCGACGGGCAGGGCGGCCAGCGCGTGCTGCTGGTCGGGGGTGAAGGCGACCCGGTCGTCCTCGTCGCCGGGGCTGTCCACGTCGTCGGCGTCCCCGTCGACCACGCCCGCGGCGGTGACCCGGCCGCCGAGCAGCCGTACGCCGAGGGTGCCGGGGGTCTGGGCCCGGGTGTCGGGGCCGGCGCCCTGGGCGGTGTGCTCCAGGCTCGCGGCGTAGCGTCCGCCGGACTCGGTGAGCTGCTGGTCCAGCCGGTCGACCAGGAAGTGGCGCAGCGCGGCGGTGGTGGCGAGGCCGACGGCGGCGCAGGTGACGACGAGCAGCACCAGCAGTCCGGCGATCAGCCGGGCCCGCAGGGTGCGGGGCACCAGCCGGGCGACGCGGGACCCCAGGCGCTTCGGGTCGCGGGACTTTTGGCGCTTCGCGTCGCGGGCCTGCGCGCCGCTCACGTCGCGGCCTTGATCAGGTAGCCCGCGCCGCGCACCGTGTGGATCATCGGACTGCGCCCGGCGTCCACCTTCTTGCGCAGGTAGCTGATGTACAGCTCCACGATGTGCGCCTGCCCGCCGAAGTCGTACGACCAGACGGCGTCCAGGATCTGCGCCTTGCTGAGCACCTGCCGGGGGTGGCGCATCAGGTGGGCGAGCAGCGCGTACTCCGTGGGGCTGAGCTCGACCGCCTCCCCGCCCCGGGTGACCTCGCGGGCCCGGTCGTCCAGCACCAGGTCGCCGAGCACCAGGGCGTGCGGGGGCGGCTGCCCAGGCACGGCGGGCGGGGCGGCCCGGCGCAGCAGGCCGCGCAGTCGGACCACCACCTCGGCCAGACTGAACGGCTTGGTCACGTAGTCGTCGCCGCCGGCCGCGATGCCGGCGATCCGCTCCTCGACGGCGTCCCGGGCGGTGAGGAAGAGCACCCGCGCCTCGGGCTGCCCGGCGTGGATGCGGCGCAGCACCTCCAGGCCGTCGAGGTCGGGCAGCATCACGTCCAGCACCACGGCGTGCGGCCGCCAGGCCGCGGCGGCCTCGACGGCGGCCAGGCCGGTGGTCGCGCCGCGCGCCTGCCAGCCCTCGTAGCGGACGGCCCCGCACACCACCTCGACCAGGTCCGGTTCGTCGTCGACGACCAGGACCCGCCAGTCCGGGCGGCCGGCGGTCTCGTCCATGGGGGGCTCCCTCGGGCTCGTGCTGCGCGGTGCTCATCCTGACCCGCCCCGATGAGAAAGCGCTGAGACCCCGGAAAGTGGTTCGTAGGCCATCACACTGCCATTGACCTGCATGAACGCCTTCACAGCGGGTCCCGCAAGCCGGCCGACTCAGAGCCGGCTCAGAGCTTGCGCTGCGATCGTGGGCGGCCCGGCGGCCCTCGCCGCCGGGCGCTGAGGAGGTTCCCGATGAGCACTGCCGCCGCACCGACGTCGCGGCCCGGGCCCCGGCCGGCACCCGACCGCCCGAGGCACCGGGCGGCGCCGCGACCGCCGTTCGCCCTCGACCCGCGCGTGGCGCTCGGCCTGGTCGCCGTGGGCGCGCTCGGCGTGCTCGCGCTGTGGTGGACGGGCACCCCGGCGGTGGTCGGCGCGGCCGGCTGGCTGACCGGCGCCGGCCGGATCACCGGACTGCTGGCCGGCTACGCCGCGCCGGTGCTGCTCCTGCTGATGGCCCGGCTGCCGCCGGTGGAGCGCGGGGTCGGGGCGGACCGGCTGGCACGCTGGCACGCCTTCGGCGGGCGGTGGATGGTGGCCCTGGTCTCGGTGCACGTGCTGACGGTCGTCTGGGGCAACGCGCTGACCGACGGGCGCGGGATGGTCGGCGAGGGCGTGGAGATCGTCTTCCACTACCCCGAGATGGTCAAGGCCGCCCTGGGCACCCTGCTGCTGCTCGGCACCGGCGCCGTCTCCGCCCGGATCGCGCGACGCCGCCTCCCGTACGAGACCTGGTACTACCTGCACCTGGCGACCTACCTCGCGGTGGCGCTGGCCTTCTCCCACCAGCTCGCCACCGGCGCCGACCTGGGCGGCGGCCCCGGCCGGGCCGCCTGGTACGCGCTCTACTTCGGGACGGCGGCGCTGCTCGGCTGGTTCCGGCTGCTGCGGCCGTGGCTGCTCGACCGGCGGCACGGCCTGACCGTCGCCGAGGTACGGCCGGAGGGCCCCGGCGTGGTGTCGCTCTTCCTGACCGGGCGGCGGCTGGACGGACTCCGCGCCGAGCCGGGCCAGTTCTTCCGGCTCCAGTTCCAGGCCCCCGGGCTGCGCTGGGCCGCCAACCCGTACTCGCTGTCCGCGCCGCCCCACCCGAGCTTCCTGCGCTTCACGGTCAAGGACCTCGGCGGGCACAGTGCCGCCGTGGCCGCCCTGCGCCCGGGGACCAGGGTGCGCGCCGAGGGCCCGTACGGGGCGTTCACCGGGCGGCGGCTGCGGCGGCGCCGGGTGCTGCTGCTCGGCGCCGGGGTGGGGATCACCCCGCTGCGCGCCCTGTTCGAGACGCTGCCGGGCGAGCTGACCCTGGTCCAGCGGGCCCGGCGGCCGCAGGACGTGCTGTTCCGGGCGGAACTGGCGGATGTCGCCCGGCGGCGCGGTGCGGCGGTGCACGAGCTGCTCGGCTCGCGCGAGCAGGTCGGCGACCTCGGGGCCGCGCTGGCCCGGCTGGTCCCGGACCTCGCCGAGCACGAGGTCTACCTGTGCGGCCCGGAGGCGATGGCCGAGGAGGCCGTGCGCGCGCTGCGGGCCGCGGGGGTGCGGCGGGGGCGCATCCACCACGAGAGCTTTTCGTTCTGAGCCCGTCCGCTCACTGAGTCCTTCCGCCCGCCGAGTCCTTCCGCCCGCTGAGCCCGTTCGCCCGCCGAGTCCTTCCGCCCGCTGAGCCCGTTCGTTCGCCGACTCCGTCCGCCCGCTGAGCCCGTTCGGCTCGCCAAGCACCTGAGGAGCGTTGATTTCCATGCGCCGAGCCGTCGTCACCAGCGCCGCCACCGCGGCCGGGGTGGTGCTGCTGCTGTCCCTCAAGCCGCACGAGGCGGCCGGGCCCGCCCCGGTGATCGGCTCGGGGGCGGGTACCGGTTCCGGTTCCGGCACCGGTTCCGACGTTTCGCAGCCGTCAGAGGCCCCAGCACCCTCCTCTTCCGCCTCCGCCGCGGGCACGGGCGCCACCCGGAAGGTCAGCGGCGACACCGTCAACACCCGGTACGGGCCGGTCCAGGTGCAGGTCACCCTGGCCGGCAGCCGGATCACCGCCGTCGACGTGGTCAAGTACCCGAACTCCGAGCGGCGCGACCGCGAGATCAACAGCTCCGCGCTGCCCGTGCTCAACCAGGAGGCGATATCCGCGCAGAGCGCCGCCATCGACGTGGTCAGCGGCGCGACGTACACCAGCGACGGCTACGTCCGCTCCCTGCAGAGCGCCCTCGACCGGGCCAAGGGCTGAGGCGCCCCGTGCTGCGCCACGCCGAGCCCGTGATGGGCACCGTCTTCTCGATCGCCGTCCGCGACCCCGGCCCCGGCACCGCCGCCGCGCTGGAGCGGATCGCCGAACGGCTGCACCGGATCGACGCGGTGTTCTCCACCTACCGGCCGGACAGCGACATCAGCCGCCTCGACCGGGGCGAACTCGCCCTGGACGACTGCGATCCGGAGGTCCGCGCCGTGCTGGCGGCCTGCCGCGACGTGGCCGCCGAGACGGACGGCCACTTCAGCGAGCGGCCGGGCGGGCGGCTGGACCCGAGCGGCTGGGTCAAGGGGTGGGCGGTCGAGCAGGCGGCCGGCCTGCTGCGCTCCTCCGGCGCCCGGCAGTACTGCGTCAGCGGCGGCGGGGACGTGCAGACCGCCGGCGGCCCGTGGCGGATCGGCATCGCCGACCCCCGGCAGCCGGGACTGCTGGCCGCCGTCCTCGCCGGTGACGACCTCGCCGTGGCCACCTCCGGCACCGCCGAGCGCGGCGCGCACATCCTCGACCCGCACACCGGCCGCCCGACCCGGGGCCTGGCCTCGCTCACCCTGGTCGGCGCCCCGGGCACCGGCATCGCCCGCACCGACGCCTGGGCCACCGCCGCGTTCGCCATGGGCCCGGACCGCGCCCTCGCCTGGGCCGCCCGCCGACCCGGCATCGAGGCCCTGGCCGTCCTGCCGGACGGCTCGAAGCGCTGGACGCCGGGCCTGCCCGGGCACCTCCCGGCGAGCGGTCCGGCGGACTGGCGGGCCGCCGTCGGCTGACCGCGGCCGCCCCGAGAACGCTCGTTCCGCATGCGGAACGCCCGTTCCCGGGAATGCCCGTTCTCGGGAACGGGCGTTCTCGGGAACGGGCGTTCTCGGGAATGCCCGTTCCGGCCTACGCCCGCTCCTGCTGCGCCGCCCGCCAGGCCTCCCAGGCGACCAGCGGCGCGAGGTACGACCAGCGCCGCGAGCCGTCCGGGCAGGTGCCGCCCTCGACCAGCTCGGAGACCGTACGGCGGGTGAAGGGCACCCAGACGGCCATGTCGTGCTCGAAGGTGCTGTGGCAGGCCTCGCGGCGGCGGTCGATCCCGGCCGCGTCGAGCCGGGACCGGACGGTGGCCACCAGCGTGTAGCAGGAGGCCGGCTCGCTCCAGCCCAGCCAGGTGATCACGGCCGGCCCGACGTCGTCCGGCAGCAGCCCCAGCTCCTCCTCCAGCGCCCGCCGGACCAGCCCGTAGAAGTCCTCGGCGGCGCCGGGCTCGTCGCGGTACTTCATCGTCTCGTTGATCCCGACCGTCCACTGCGCCGGGAAGGTGTTGACCGCCAGCGAGCGGCGGAGCAGCAGCAGCCGGCCCAGCCGGTCCCGCACCGCGACGCAGGCGCTGACCATCGTGGGCGGGGCGACGGCCACGAAGCTCGTCAGTCCCTCGTCCAGGGCCGCGCGCAGCAGCCGGGCCGCCGCCGGATCCTCCCGGCCCAGCCGGGTGGTGGCCATGCACTCCGCGTAGTCGCTCTCGGCGATGTCCACCTCGCAGACCCGCGCGCCGCCGTGCTCACCGTGATCGACCGTCAGCCGCGAGATGTACGCCGTCCGGCCCGCCGCACCGGCCGCCCGCTGGCGCGCCACCTCCTCGGCCCACCCGGCCGCGTCCAGCGCGTGCGGGCGCTCCACCCGCCCGCGGTGCGCCGTCACCAGCGTGCCCGGCACCAGCGGCCGGGCCGCGGACCAGGTGATCAGCGGCGCCAGCCCGTCCGCCCGCACGTCGTGCCCCCGGGCCGCCGCCGTCAGGCTCGCCCGCCGGACCCGCGGCACCGGCACCCGGGAGCCGAGCCGGGACCCGCCGAACTTGGCGAAGTCGTACACCAGATTGGTCACCACGCCGAGCAGCAGGGCTCCACCGATCCCCAGCAGCCACTCCATCCCGGTTCCCCCACTTCCGCGATCGATCCGCCCATTGTGGAGGCGCCCCGCGCGGCGGCGGAAGGGCCTTCACCCTCGAGGCGGCCTGCGGAGCGATTCCAGGGCGGTCCCGGGGCCGGTGCTAGGGTGATCGAAAAGTCGACTCGGAGCTCGGAGGCACTGAACAGTCGTGCGGACGCCGAGGATTGACGGGTCCACGGCCCGGCCGACCGTCCGCCCGGGCCGCCCGGGCCCGCGCGCCTTCGCCCGGTCCGCGGCTCGCCGCTTCCCCGCCGCCGCCCGCTACCTCCTGCTCTGCCTCGGCACCGGTCTGGCCGCGCTGGTCGGGCTCTGCCTGCTGCTCGTCGTCCTCGCCCTCTGCCTGGTCGGCGTGGGACTGCCGCTCCTCCCGCCGGCCCTGCGACTGCTGCGCCGCTCCGCCGACTTCCACCGACGCCGGGTCGGCGCCCGGCTCGGCGGCGAGCGGCTGCGCACGCCGTACGGCGACCGGCTGTCCCTACGCGACCCGGCCGTCGGCAAGGACCTGCTCTGGCTGCTCGCCCACGGCACGGCCGGGACGGCCCTGTGCGCCGGCGCCCTCACCCTGTGCAGCCACGCCTTCAACTGGCTGACGGCGCCGGTGTGGTGGCAGCTGTTGCCGGACGAGCGCGGGAAGATCATCCTGCTGACCGTCGACTCCTGGCCGATGGCCGCCGCCGCGGCGCTGGGCGGCGTCGGCTACGCCGCCGTCGCCCTGGTCGCACTGCCGCCGCTCGCCGACCTGCACGCCCGGGCCTCCGGCCGACTGCTGGTCGCCCGGCCCCGCGTCTCGCTCGCCCACCGCGTCCGGGAGCTGACCACCAGCCGGTCCGAGGCGCTGGACGCCCATGCCGCCGAACTGCGCCGGATCGAACGGGACTTGCACGACGGCGCCCAGGCCAACCTGGTGGCCGTCTCGCTCCGGCTCGGCATGATCCGCCGCGCGCTCGACCAACGCCCCGAACAGGCAGCCGCGTTGGTGGACTCCACCCAACTCGTCGCCGAACAGGCCCTGGAGTCGCTGCGCACCCTGGTGCGCGGCATCCACCCGCCGCTGCTCGCCGACCGCGGCCTGGCCGAGGCCGTACGGTCGCTCGCCGCCCGCTGCGCCGTGCCGACCCGGGTCGAGCTGCACAACTCCGAGGCATCCGCAGGCCGTTCCGCCGATCAGTCCGCCGACCCGCCGCCGCGCGCACCGGCCGCCGCCGAGGCCGCCGCCTACTTCGTGGTCTCCGAGGCGCTCGCCAACGTCGCCCGGCACAGCGGCGCCCGCGGCGCCCTGGTCCGGCTGCGGATCACCGCCGCCGCCATCGCCGTCCGGGTCGAGGACGACGGCCGGGGCGGCGCCGTCGAGGGCGCCGGAAGCGGGCTGCCCGGCCTGCGCCGCCGGGCCGCCGCGTTCGACGGCACCACCCGCCTGTCCAGCCCGCCCGGGGGCCCGACCATCCTGGAAGTGGAGATCCCGTGCGGATCCTGATCGCCGAGGACAACGCCCTGCTCCGCGAGGGCCTGGTCCTGCTGCTGCACAGCGAGGGACACGAGGTGTGCGCGACCGTCGAGCACGGCGACGACCTGCTGCCCGCCCTGCTCGACCACCGCCCCGACGTCGCCGTGGTCGACGTCCGGCTGCCCCCGGACTTCCGGGACGAGGGCCTGCGCGCCGCCGTCGAGGCCCGCCGCCGACTGCCCGCGCTGCCCGTCCTGATCCTCTCCCAGTACGTCGAACGCGCCTACGCCGCCGAGCTGCTCGCCGACAGCGCCACCGGCGTCGGCTACCTCCTCAAGGACCGGGTCGGCCGCGCCGAGGAGTTCCTCCAGGCGCTGCGGCGGGTCGCCGAGGGCGGCACCGCGATGGACCCGGAGGTCATCTCCCAGCTGATGGCCCACCGCACCGGCCCCGACCCGCTGGCCGCCCTCACCCCGCGCGAGCGCGAGGTGCTCGCCCTGATGGCCGAGGGCCACAACAACCCGACCATCGCCCGGCTCCTCTTCCTCGCCGAGAGCTCGGTGAACAAGCACATCGGCAGCATCTTCGGCAAGCTCGGCATGCCCACCCCCGACACCGGCCACCGCCGGGTCCGTGCCGTCCTCACCTACCTGCGCACGCTCACCGATTGACGTGTTCAGCCCTCGGCGGCCGCCAGCCGCAACTGCTCCTCCTCGACGATCAGCGCCGCCAGCGACTGCTCCGACACGTCCACCGCCTCCGGCGTCGACTCCGCCACCTCACTGCGCCGCGCGTACTCGTCGAACAGCCGGCCCTTCGCCCGCAGCAGGTCCAGCACCCGCTGGTCGACGCTGTCCGCGGCGAGCAGCCGGTGCACCCGTACCCGGCGGACCTGCCCCATCCGGCGCGAGCGGGCCACCGCCTGCTCCTCCAGGGTCGGTTTGACCTGCGGCTCGCACAGGATCACCACCGAGGCCGCCTGGATGTTCAGCCCCACGCCCCCGGCCTGGATCTGGCAGAGCAGCACCGCGTGCCCGGGCGCGGCGCTGAAGCCGTCCACCACGTCCTGCCGCCGCGCCGACTCCAGCGAGCCGTCGATCGGCCCGAACGCCCGCTGGTCCAGGGCGGTTTGGACGGCCGCCAGGACGTCCCGGAAGAACGAGAAGACCACCACCTTCAGCCCGCCGTCCGCCGCCTCCCGGACGATCTCCAGCAGCCGCTTCAGCTTGGCCGACTCCACCGGGTCCGCGTAACCGGCGCGGCGCATCGCCGGGAAGTTGCCCGCCGCGACGGCCGACCGGTAGGCGGCGAGGTCGGCGGGCGAGAACTCCTCCCACTCGTCCACGTGCACCACCTCGGGCAGCTCGGTGAGCACGTCCTGCTGGTTGCGGCGCAGGTAGGCCGGGGCGACGGCCTTGCGGAAGGCCGCCGGCCCGGCGGCCGCCGAACCCTGCCGGACCAGCGGCACCAGCGCGGGCTGGAGGTACTCCACCAGGGTGCGGAACTCCTCCACCCGGTTCTCCATCGGCGTCCCGGTGAGGAACAGCACCCGCTCCACGCGCTCCGCCCAGGCCGCCACCGCCCGGGAGCGCTGCGCGGCACGGTTCTTGACGAAGTGCGCCTCGTCCACCACGACCATCCCGACCGCGGCCGACTCCGCCACCTCCGACGCCTCCAGGCGGCGCAGCCCGTCGAAGGTCACCACCGCGACCCCGCCGTCCCGGAGCCACTCGGCGAGCGCCGCCTCCCGCTCCGGGCCGTGCACCCGGAACGCCCGCAGGGTGCTGCGCGACTCGACCTCCCGGATCCAGTTGATCAGGACGCTGGCCGGGCAGACCACCAGGAAGTGGGTGCTCCCCCGGGCCCGCAGGTGCGCCAGCACGGCGATCGCCTGCACCGTCTTGCCGAGGCCCATCTCGTCCCCGATGATCACCCGCCGCTGGGCGAGCGCGAACCGCGCCCCGAACGCCTGGTAGCCGCGCAGCGAGACCCGGCAGTGGGCGTCGTCCAGCGGCTCGGCCCGCACCCGGTCCGACAGGTCCTCCGGCAGGAACCCCTCGGCGGCGGCGAGTTCGACCCCGGCCTCCTCGACGATCCCGCCGAGCACGCCGTAGTAGTCGGCCGAGCGGAGCTCGAAGTCCGTCCACGCCTCGACCGGGTCGAGCGGCGGACGCAGCAGGTCGACCGAGGCCTGGGCGAACAGCACCGGGACCTCCCGCGCCGCGAACCCGACCAGCGCCTCCGCCAGGGACTCGACCGCCGCCTGCGCCCGCGCCCGCCGCTCCCGCCCGGCGAACAGCCCGCGCAGCACCCCCCGGGCCGGCCCCGCGGCCGCCACCAGCGGCTCGACCTCGGCCAGGACCCGCTCCGCGGTCTCCCGGGCCCGCCGCGCCTCCGGCCCCGCGGCCACCAGCCGCTGGAGCGCCACGACCAGCGCGGAGCTCATCGCGTCCTGCCGCTCGACGTCCAGCCGCACCGCCACCGTCTGCTCGACCGCCCGGGCGATCTGCCCGGCCGCGGCCAGCGCCTGCGCCGCCGTCTGCGCCCCGACCCCCGGGATCAGCCGCAGCGTGTAGCCGGAGGCCTCCACCACCTGCCGCACCGTCCCCAGCCCGGCCGCCTCCAGCGCCCCGACCCGCAGCCGCCCCTCCGTCACGTCCCGGAGCCGCGCCACCGGGATGGCCCCCAACTCCTCCCGCACCAGCCGGTCCCGCACCCCGACGTACGCCACCCGCACCTGCTCCACGGCCCCCCGGTGGTCCGCCACCACCGCCCCGGCCGCCGCCCGCAACCCCTCCGCCTCGGCCAGGACCACCCCGACCCGCCGCCGCTCCCCCACCACCCGACCCCCGCCTCACTCCGCACACCCAGGACGGCACCATGATCCCACCCACCACTCCCCGCCGTCCTGGCCCACGACCGACCGGCGGCCCCGGTGGACACCAACCCCCTCCACCGAAGCCGCCGGCCCCCGCACCTACGGCTCGGGCGTCACCGCGGAACCCGAATCGCCGCGACCGCCCCGTCCTGCTTCAGCGAGACCGGCCGCCGCCGCTTCCTGAAGTCCCACGACTCCTCGGACCACTCCGACCGCGACGCGTGTGCCCTGCGCCGGCCTTGCTACCGGGCACGGCCGGGGTGCGTGTCGGCGAGGTCGTTCAGGGCCGCGTTGACCACCTGCCAGCAGATGGCCAGGGTGTCGCGGTCCGGCCGGTGGCTCTCGCGAGCCTCGGCCTTGGGGTGGACGAAGTTCCGGTACTCGCGCAGCTCGTGGCTGAACTTCTCGATGTCCGCGCCGATCCACCCGACCCCGTGACACGCCACGATCAGATCGTGGAGGTTGATGCGGTCCTCCGACTTGCGGCCCAGAAGGGAGGGGTCCCGTTCCACGACGGTCTGGACCAGCACACCCTCCATCAACGAGCCGAGCATGATGATCGCCGCGACGTGGGCGCCGTTGGCGTAGCAGGTGCGGGCCTCGTCCAGGCGCCACTGGAGCAGTTCCGCCATGGCCTCGTCGGCGATGAGGTCAGCCATGACGACCTTCAGCTCGGCGGAGCCGTAGTGCGTCGGGTGCGCCAGCGCCGGGTCGCACGACACCAGCCGGGGGCTGCCGCCGGGGTTCTCCAGCCGGTACCCCTCGTGGATGAGGAAGGTGTTGACCGCCGCCACGACCTCGGTGAGCAGGCCGGGCTCCTCGAGGTACTCACGCGGATCGGCCAGCCTGAGCAGCACCTTCTCGATCTCCCCGGGCTGGTCGCGCCGGGCCATCAGCAGTTCGGCCGCCCACTCCCTGCGGTACTGGCCGTCGTACTCGGGCACCTCCTGCCAGCCGGCCCGCTTGAGGAAGGCCGCGATCTCGAAGCCGCGGCGGTAGAGGAGGTCGTCGTCGCCCGCGACGACGCGGGCGAGTTCCTCCAGGGTGTTCTCGTCCAGCGTGCGGTCGTCCTGCCGGCTGTGCGTCTGGGTCATGCCGTTCCTCCGGTCGAATCGGTGTCAGGGGCGGGGGCGGATTCGGCACCGTCCCCGTCGTCGGGGCCCTGTCGCCCCGGCGGCTCGTGGTTCTCCGCGCCTTCGTCGGGCAGTTCGTCGCCCTCCGGCAGTTCCAGTGGCGTCCACGGCCGCGTGTCTTTCGGCGGCGGGGAGGGCCGGGAGTAGTTCGCCGGGCGGATGCCCCGCCGGTCGAGTTCCTCCCACAGGCCCACCAGGGCCTCGTCCGGGTCGAACCTGAACTCGCTCTCCCGGATGCGCCAGAACCGCCAGCCGACCCGTTGGAGTTCACGGTCGCGCTGCTGGTCGTGCCGGATCTGGTCGAGGGTCGAGTGGTAGTAGTCGCCGTCGCACTCCACGCCCAGGCGGCCGCGCGCGCCGATCACCACCAGGTCGATGCGCTTGCTGCCCGCCGGGTACTGGGGCACCACGTGGTAGCCGCGCTCCTTGAGCCGCAGGTAGACCTGCTGTTCGAAGAGGGAGTCGAAGGGCGGGCGCCGGACGTCGGGCAGCACGGCGCCGAGGTCGGCCGCCTCCGCCAGTGCGGCCGGCGGGTTCTGCATGTAGCCCAGGAGGTTGAGCCGCAGGTCCCCGGGTTTGAGCTGGTCCGGCGGCACCGAGTAGAAGAGCCGCATCTGGTCCTGGGCGCGGCTGGCCGCCACGTTGTAGGCCTGCTGCTCGCTGCGCATGCCGCCGGCGATCTTCCGCACCCGGTCGACCACCATCGACAGCAGGATGACGTGCCGCTCGTCGCCCTGGAACTGGGCCGGGGTTCCCACCCGGATGCGGTGGCGCTCCCGGACCGGGGCCGGCAGTCGCTGTTCGATCAGCTGCTCCAGCAGTTTGACCTGGCCGAAGCCCTGGAGCACGATCACGCCCATGGTCTTGTGCTCGTACGCCGGGTCCGCGGCCAGCTCGGCGAGGCAGTCCACGATCGCCTCCGCTTCCTTCGGGTTGCGGATCCGTCCGTCGCGTCCCTCGGTGACCCCGCCCTCGACGTAGTGCGTCAGCAGCGGGTCGAGCCGTTCACCGCCGTACTGCCGCAACGGGATGAGGCCCGGCGGGGTGTAGAAGGTCTCCGAGGACCAGCCGATGATCTCGGGCATGCAGCGGAAGTGCTCCTGCAGGCGAATGGTGGACGGGAAGAACGTCGACAGCAGCTGGTACAGGTTGGAGTGCGGCATGTACAACTGGCGCAGGTGGGCGGGGACTTCCGGCAGGTGCGCGGACAGCCGGTCCTGGATCTGCTGGGTGCGGCCCAGCCCGGTGACCGGTGGCGTGCACTGCTTGTCGTCGCCGACCACGATGATCCTCGGCGCGAGCCAGAGCAGGAACAGCGCGTCCATGCCGGCCTGACTGGCCTCGTCGACGATCACCACGTCGAAGGCGTCCTGCCTGGGCTTGATCATCTCCGCCACCCGCGCGATGGGCATCACCCAGGCCGGCACCGCTCCCTGGGCGACCTGCATCGCGCTGTGGGCGGCCGCCTTGAAGTGGGAGGCGCTCTTGCCCTTGCCCTTGCCGTACGACGCCATGTGCGTGCGGTAGGCCTGGAGTGCCGAGCGCTGCTCCTGGGTCATCCGCACCAGGCAGTGCAGCCGGCCGTGTGCGGCGGCCAGGTCTCCCGTGAGCTCCTCCAACTTTGCCTCGTGCTCGGTGAGTTCACCGTCGAGGCGCTGTTCCCGGCCGGGCGCGCGTTCGTCGTCGATGAACTCGGACGCCTTCGCCCAGGCCCAGGCGTCCCGGAGCCGGGCGAGCCGCTCGTCCCAGGCCGGGTCCTCGGCCTCCGCTTCGAGCCGGCCGGCGAGCGCGGGCGACGCGCTGCGCAGTCCGTCGAGCAACTCCACGCAGCGACGCCGCCGTTGGTCCCGTTGCTGCGCTGCCGCGAGCGCTTCGAGCTCCTTGGTGTACCGGTCGACGTCGCGGTCGCGCAGGGCCTGCGCCATGGCGAGCGCCTCGACCGGCGCGGCCACGCCGTCCTCCCCGCCGCGCAGGAGCCGGTCCCATCGGCCGAGCCGCTCCGCGGCCTCCTCCGCGCGCTGCCTGCCGGCCAGGGCCGCGACGGCCTCGGCGAAGTCCTGCCACGCCTGCGGCCGGGTCAGGTCGAGGTAGACCCCGTGGTGGACCAGGAGTTCGTCGACCTGCTCACGGATCCGGCCGAATTCATCGACCTCCGCGAGGTGTCGGTAGCGCTCGGACAGCGAGGCCAGTCGCACCTCCAGCGGCGCTTCCGGCACTGCCGCACCCACCTGCTCCCAGCGGGCCGCCACGGCGGCGAGGGCCGCGTGCGCGTGCAGATGGGCCAGCACGGCGCCGAGATCGTCGGCGGAGGCCGGCACCTTGCCGTCCACCGTGCAACTGCCGAGGAGTTCCTCGGCCTCCCGCTGCGCCCTGAACGCGAACCGGGTCCGCAGCCTGCGGCCCGCCGACAGCTGCTCCATCAGGGCCGGGATCGTGGCCGCCATCCGGCGGGCGCGATCGGGGACCAGGAGGTCCGGGAGGACCACCGTGCGCAGACCGACCCGGTCGAGGCCCTCGGCCACCTCGGGGAGCACGCGCGCGACGTCGGCGACACGCCGCCAGAGATCGGGGTGGCGCCGGGCCAGCCGGTCCGTCAGCGCGCGCTCCACCCAGCCCTCGTCGCCCCAGCGCGCGGCCTCCCGGTGAACACCCAGACGGTGCAGTCGGTTTCGGCCGGAGCCCAGCAGCTCGGTCAGCCGGTCCGTGGTGGAGGTCTCCAGGGCGGCCAGGACGTTGCGCACCTCGATCGCCGCCGGTGAGAGACCGTTGACGCTCAGCTGGCTCACCGCGAGGGCCGCCGCGACCTGGCCGGACGTCGGCAGCGTCTCCGCCGCCGGGAACACCCCGGACTCCGTCCACTGCCCGGCGCCGTCCCGCAGCAGCGCGAGCAGCTCCTCCGCCTGGACGGGCGAGAGCGGCGGTGCCTCCGGCGCCCGGTTCGGCAGCCTGCCGATCCAGCCCAGCCGCACCGCCTCGTCCTGCACCTTCCGCACGATCGCGGCGAGCGTCCCCGAGTAGCCCGGTGCGACCTCCGGGTGCTGGTAGACCTCCGCCTCCCGCAACGAGACCACCTGCTCGGTCAGCAGCTTGATCCGGCTGCGCACCTCGTACCGGCGCTGGGTCAGCCGCTGGATCTCGTCCCGCAACTGGTCGGTGTCGCCCGCCGCCACCCGATCGCTCAGCGCGTTGATGGTGCGTTCCAGTTCGCTGGCACCGTCCTGGCTGGTGGTGCTGAGCAGCAACACGCACAAGTCCCGGACAGCCGGCGGGAGTTTGTCCCGGAGAACGGTCAGCGGCTGGTCCTTGGCGCTGGTCACGAGCACCCGCTGGCCCTGGGCCAGGAGCGCGGACACCAGGTTGGCGATGGTGTGCGTCTTTCCGGTGCCGGGCGGGCCCTGCACCACCACGCCGGTGTCCCGCTGCAGCCGCTGGAGTACGGAACGCTGCTGGGCATTGGTCTTGCCGGGGAACAGCGGCTCGTCGCCGAAGAGCGCCGGCGCCTGCCGCCCGCCCCAGTTCTGCCGGTCCTCGGGGTTCAGCGATATCACCAACTGCGCCAGCCCGAGCGGGGCCCGGCGTTCGGACACCACGCTCTCCGCGATGCGGTCGTAGAACCTCAACACCTCGTTGCGGTCCCTGGGCCGCTTCAGCAGGGCGGGCGCGAAGGTCAGCCTGGCGCCCTCATCCGGTCCCGCCGGCGGACGCCAGTTGGTGCTGAACGCCACCGGCCTGGGCAGGACCAGGTCCAGCCACTGCGAGAGGCACTCCAGCGCCTCCTCGCTCAACAGGTGGAAGGGCAGCGCGGAGAGCTCCTCGTTGAACGCCGCCGCACGCTCCGGCACCCAGCCGTCGTCCGCGTCCAGGAAGTCCCGGTCCTCCAGCCGGACCGCTCCGCTCTCCGTGAGGCGCACGGTGATCTGCGCGGTCCGCCGATCGACGTGGGTCTCCACCCGCCGTGAGAGCACGTGCCGGTGGATCACCCCGCCGTTCGGTTCCCGCCAGCTCAACAGGCCTGCGGCGAGCACGAGTTCCTGCTGGTCGTCCTGCCGCGCCAACTGCTGGTGCCAGTGGTAGACCTTCTCGTAGAGCTGACGCTGCGACCGCTCGGACCGCTCCCGCTCGGCCCAGATCCGCCAGCGCGCGAGCCACGGCCCGTACGCCCGCAGGACCTCCGCGGCCTCCTTCCGCGCGACGACCGCCTCGTCGCCCTGCCACCCGTCGGCTCCGCCCGCCGCCGGCTCCCCGGTCCGGTACGGACCCTCCTCCGCGAGCGGCGGGTCCTCGGCATCGGCGTCCTGGCACAGCCGCTCGTCGACCCACCCCTCCAGCACCGGCGGCAGTTCCGGCGCCGCGGCCTGCGGAACGTGGTCCAGGATCAACAACGGACGGTCGTCGTCCCCGGACGGCCGGGGCACCTTCGCCGGCAGGTCGGCCAGCCAGAGCGGCCCCCAGGAACGCGTGTCCCGGAGCCGCTGATGGCTGCTCTGCACGACCTCGCGCAGGAATCCGACCAGCGCGGCGGTCTGACCGATGACATCGGGGTCACCCGCATGTCGTCGTGGAACGCTCACCATTCTCCCTTCAGTCGGTGACGAACGTTCCAGCATGGGGGCGGCCTCGGGGACCGGAAGCCGGTCGGGCCAGAGTGGCCGAATTCCCGCCGACCGATGGCCGACTTTCACTCGGCGGAAATTCGGATGGCCATTTCAACGGCACCGGAAAGCGAACGTATTTCCTGTCATCGAACACCTGAAGAGCCGCCCGACCAGGCGGTTTCGGGCATGGAAAATCCCCCGGCGATGCCGGGGGATTGACGAGGAATAGGAACTGTCGGCGACGGTTTTCGTCGCCGCGGACAACCGTCGCGCTAGGCGCGGATGCGGCGGAAGACGGCGATCAGGAGGGCCGCGGCAAGGGCCAGGAGGATGCCGGCTTCGACGAGTTGGATGGGGGTGAGGTGGGCGGCCGGGTGGAAGCGGAGCCAGGAGGCGCTGGCCGTGTTGCAGGTGGTGTTGAGGGCGCAGGAGTCGGTGGTGACGCGGGTGCCGTCGGGGAAGATGACGCCCTGGTCGATGAGCCAGGCGTTGGTGGGCTGGGCGGTGCCCACGGGGGCCACCTGTTCCACGACCGGGTAGAAGAGCGGGCGGGCCCAGACGACCAGGCCGTGGGCGGTGGCGACGAGGGCGCCGGTGGCGAACATCGCGGGGAGGGTGCGGCGGACGAGTTGGCCGACCAGGACGCCGAGGGCCAGGGCGAACAGGGACCAGGCGACCGGGGCGAGGCCGATGGCCGGGTAGGTGAAGAACTGGAACGGCGGGTCGAAGGCGTCCGGACCGTGTGCGATGTCCGTCCACCACACCCAGGTCATCAGGACGGCGATCACGCCGCTGACGGCCAGGACGGCGAGGCCGGGGACGGCGAGGCGGACGGCCAGCCAGCGGGCCGGGCTGACGGACTGGGCGCGGATCAGCCGGATGGTGCCGCGTTCGTACTCCTGGGCCAGCAGCGGGGCGCCGATGAACACGCCGATCAGCAGCGGGAGGACGGTGACGGCGGGCTGGAGGACCTCCAGGTACCAGAAGTTGGGGCGGTTGATCGGTGCGAGGAGGGCCCAGCACTCGGAGTCGGACCAGGAGTCGGGGTAGTAGCAGCCGGTCCGCCGCAGGACGCCGATGATGTGGCGGAGGGCTACGTGGATCCAGACGAGGTCCGCCACCGCGAGGACGAGCAGCACGCCCAGGGTCCAGAGAAGGAAGCGGTTCTGACGGAGCGTCAACCAGATGAGCCCGCGCAGGGCGGGGGTGGCGGGCCGCCGGTCGGCGGGTGCGGAGGTGGGGGCCCGGTCGGGCAGGAGGTCGGTGCTCATGCGGCCACCCCGTTCGGGTCGGGCTTCACGTGGTTCGGGTTGTCGGCGGAGGTGTCGGCAGAGGCCCGGAGGTAGCCGAGCAGCAGGTCCTCCAGGCTCGGACGTTCGCTCTCCCAGTCGCCGTCCACCGGCTCGTCGGTGCGGACCAGGGCGACGGCCCGGCGGCCGCTGACGCGCTGCTCGACCACCGTCTCGGCGGCCAGGGAGGAACCCTGGGCGGCCGGCCCGGTGAGCAGTCGGTGCCCGTCGAGGATCTCCTCCAGGTCACCGGCCAGCCGGACGCGTCCGCGCTGGACGAGGAGCAGGTGGTCGATGACGCCGTCCAGCTCGGGGAGGATGTGCGAGGACAGTACGATCCCGGCGCCGCGCTCGGCGGCGACCGACATCAGCGTGCCCATCAGCTGGTGCCGGGCGAGCGGGTCGAGGTCGGCCATCGGTTCGTCGAGCAGCAGCAGGTCGGGGAGCTTACCGAGGGCGAGGGCGAGGCAGACCCGGGTGCGCTGGCCGCCGGAGAGCGAGCCGATCCGCGCCTTGGGGTTCAACTCGCCCTGCTCTGCGATCTGTTGGGCCACAGCCTCGTCCCACACCGGGTTGAGCTCGCGGCCCATCCGCAGCGTCTCGGCGACGGTGAGGCCCGGGTAGAGCGGCTTGTCCTGCGGCACGTAGGCGACCCGGGCGCGCAGCTCGGGCGCACCGGCGGTGGCGCCGAACACCCGCACTCCGCCCTCGGTGGGCGCGAGTTGGCCGGCGGCGAGGGAGAGCAGGGTGCTCTTGCCCGCGCCGTTGGGGCCCACCACGCCGCAGATCCGCCCGGCCGGGACGGTGACGTCGCAGCCGCGCAGCGCCCAGCCGCCGCGGTACCTCCTGCCGAGGCCTTCGGCCTCCAGGGCCGGCGCCGTCGCGGGCGCCGTGGTCGTCGGGTCGTCCACCCGGTCCCCCCACTGTTCTCGGTTCGGTGTTGCCGGGGAGCCGCAGGCCCCGGTGTCGGGGTTTCGGGCCCCCCGATGTCGGAGCCCCGCTTTCGGCCCCCGGTGTCGGAGCCTCAGACCCCGTCGTCGGAGCCGGGGACCCCGGTGTCGAAGCGCTGCTCCAGGACGGAGGCCATCAGCGCGGTGATGTCCTCGCGCTCCAGTCCGGCCTCCCGGGCCTGGTCCACCCACCCGACCAGGCCCGCCCGCAGCGGCCCGTCCGCCGCCGCCTCCGGCCGGGCGAGCGAGCGCCGGACGAAGGTGCCGAGCCCCGGGCGGGGTTCGACCAGGCCTTCGCGTTCGAGCTCGCGATAGGCCTTCAGCACGGTGTTGGGGTTGATCGCGGTCAGTTCGACCACCTCTCGGGCGGTCGGCAGCTTGTCTCCGGGCTGGAGCAGTCCGAGCCGCAGGGCCTGCTTGGTCTGCTGCACGATCTGCTGGTAGGTGGAGACGCCGCTGCGCCGCTCGATGCGGTACTCGATCACCGGCGATTCAGCCTTTCACTAGTTCAATAGTGGAATGGTGGCGCACGGCGCCGCGCGGGTCAAGCCGGACCCGGGGGTGTCCGGTCTGGAGCTGTCCGGTCTGGGGTTGTCCGGTGCTCGGGGGTCGTCCGGCCCGGGAGGCGGCTCAGGGGCGTTGCAGCAGGAGCAGGCCGTCCTGCTCGACCAGCGGCCGGTAGCCGCGCTCCCGGTAGACGGCCAGCATCCGGGCGGTGTCGGCGGTGGCGCACGGGGCCTGCACGCTCGGGTCGCGCAGGTCGACGGCCACCCACTGCGGGCCAGGGCCCTCCGGCGTCCGGCACACCAGGGTGACCTCCGTCCGGCGGGTGAGCTGGGCCGCCAGCCGGTTGGAGGCGGCCACGGTGGCGTCGTCGGGTATCCGGTGGAGCAGCGCCCGGATCTCGGTGAGCCGGGGCGAGGTGCGCCAGGCCTCGGGCATCACCACCTCGTGCAGCGGGTAGAGCGGCAACGTCACGGCGGCCACCAGGGCGCTGACGGCGAGCCCGCGCCTGGCCCGGCGCACCTCGACGCGGCGGCGCGCGTCACCCCTGCGACCCGCGTCGACCCGGCGCAGGACGTCCACCAGGGCCGCGAACGCGATCGGCATCAGCACCGCGCTGTAGTGGTAACTGACGCCCCAGTAGTGCGAGTTGGAGGAGAAAAGCCGCCAGGCGAGGGTGGGCACGCAGAGCAGCAGGAGCGGTGAGCGCACACCGATGAAGCCGGCGGTGGCGGCGAGCAGGAACAGCAGCAGCCACTTGACCGGCGGCCAGCCGAGCCGCAGTGGCAGTTCCCAGAGCGAGGCCTGCCCGCCCTGCCCGCCGCCGTCCAGCTGCCGCCAGTAGTCGAAGCCCCCGCTCGGGTTGAACGCCGGGAGCACGACGAGCACGGTGAGCGCGGTCGCGGCGAGCCCGAAGGCGGCGAGGGCGAGTCCGGGCAGTGGACTGCCGTGCCGCTCCCGCCGGGCCTGCCAGGCGATCAGGACCCCGACGGCGGCCACCGTCAGCCCGAGGTCCTCCTTGACCAGCAGCAGCGGCAGCGACCAGAGCGCGGCGGCGAGCGGCCGGCGCCGGCCGAGTGCGGTGGCGGCGAAGGCGATCAGCGGGACGGCGAAGGCGATCTCGTGGAAGTCGTCGGCCGCCGCCCGGACGATCCCCCAGGAGGCCCCGGTGGCGCAGCCGACGAGCAGCGCCACCCGCGGCCCGGCCACCTCGTGGGCCCAGCGGGTCAGCGGGACGACGGCCAGCGCCATCAGCAGCGCCTGGGCGACGACGAGGGTGAGCGGGCTCGGGAAGGCCCGGTAGGCGGGGGCGAGGACCGCGATCAGCGGGTGGAAGTGGTCCCCGAGCAGGTGGTAGCCGGGGCCCTTGAGCGGCACGATCGGCGCCTGCCCGTGGGCGTACGCCCGGACGGCCTGCTCGAAGATGCCCAGGTCGTAGGCCTTGGTGAGGCCGCGCCGATGCCGGTTGACGGCGACGCAGGCGTACAGCGCGGCGAACCCGGCCGCCAGGCCCCACGCGAGCGGGGCGGGGCGGCGGGCGCGGGGCGGTACGGACGGAAGAGCGGCCGTACTCGGAACGGCCCGGGACACGGAGGCGGGAGCGGGCATCGGCAAAGTACCCTTTCACTATTCGATTAGTGGAAGGGTGGTGGAACCCCGAGCCTCCGTCAAACCCGGCCGAGCGACGCCGACCGGGCCCCCGGGCTGCCCTCAGAAGCCCGCAACCAACGCCCACGGCCAGCGCCCGCATCCAACGCCCGCGACCAGAACCCCTCAGCCGAAGGGCCCGCCCCGGCTCACTCCCCCCACTCGGAGCCCTTGATCACCTCCACGAAGTCGCCGCGCTCGAAGCCGGGCACGAAGTGCGCGAGCACGTCCGCCTTGACGTTGCCGAAGGTCGTGTCCGGGCGGCCCTTGATGCCGTCGGTGAACGCGGCCAGGATGCGGTTCTTGAAGTCGGGCCGCGGATGGGCCGCGACCACGGCGGCCCGCTGCTCCGCGGAGATCGCGTGGTAGCCGATCCCCAGCACGTCCAGTTCCACGCCGCGGGTGACCAGGGCGATCTCCGGCGCCATGTGCAGCGGGATCTCCGGGGTGGTGTGCAGGGCGATGGCGGTCCAGACCCGCTGCGCCGGCTCGCCGGTGATGCCGTGGGCCGCCAGGAAGCGGCGGGCCTCGTCGGCACCGTCGATCTCGAACCGCTGGTCGGTCCGGGCGAAGCGGCCGGTGAGGCCGAGGTCGTGGAACATCGCGCCCACGTACAGCAGCTCCGGGTCGAACTCCAGCCCCTGTTCGGCGCCGCGCAGCGCCCCGAACAGGAACACCCGGCGCGAGTGGTCGAACAGCAGGGGCGAGGCCGCCTCCCGCACCAGTTCGGTCGCCTCCCGGGCCAGGGCGCTGTCCGGGACGCGCACGCCCGCGATCATCTCGTTCGTCATGGTTCCTCCGCGTTCATTCGTTTCGGGGGCTGTTCGGTCGACTCCTCCACCCTCGCCCGGTGGCGTACGCTGCCGCCATGTCGGTACGGACAGCCGGACCTCGGATTCGGACATGACGCGCCTGGTCGCCTTCCTCGTGTTCGACGGGGTGACGCTGCTCGACGTCAGCGGTCCGCTGGAGGTGTTCCACCAGGCCGGCCGGCTCGGCCACCCGTACCGGACCGTCCTGGTCTCCCCGGGCGGCGGCACCGTCACCGCCTCCAACGGCGTGGCCCTGGCGGACACCGCCGCACCGGAGGACGTCCAGGGAGCACTCGGCCCCCGGGAACCCCTCGACACCCTGGTCGTCGCCGGCGCCGACCACCTGGCCGCCCGGGGCCCGGACGCACCCCTGCTCGCCGCCGCGGAGGGCCTCGCCGGGCGGGCGCGGCGGGTCGCCTCGGTGTGCAGCGGCGCCTTCGTGCTCGCCGCGCTGGGGCTGCTCGACGGCCGCCGGGCCACCACCCACTGGCGCCACGCCACCGCCCTCGCGCTCCGCCACCCCGGGGTGCGGGTCGAACCCGACGCCCTGCACGTCCGGGACGGCCGCTACCACACCAGCGCCGGCATCAGCGCGGGCATCGACCTCGCCCTCGCCCTGGTCGAGCACGACCACGGCGCCGAGGCCGCCCGCGCCATCGCCCGCGAGCTGGTCGTCTTCGTGCAGCGCCCGGGCGGCCAGTCGCAGTTCTCCACCGCCCTGGCCACCCCGCCCGCCCGCAGCGGCCTGCTGCGCGCGCTCACCGACGCCGTCCTCGCCGACCCGGGCGCCGACCACAACCTGCCCGCGATGGCCGCCGCGGCCGCCGTCAGCACCCGCCACCTGACCCGGCTCTTCCAAGCCGAGCTGAACACCACCCCGGCCCGCTGGGTCGAGCGCGTCCGCCTCGACCGCGCCCAACAGCTGCTCCTCGACGGCCACGGCATCACCGCCGCCGCCCGGCTCAGCGGCCTGGGCAGCGACGAGACCCTGCGCCGCGCCTTCGCCCGCCGGCTGGGCACCACGCCCACCGAGTTCCGCAACCGCTTCACCACCACGGCCGCCCCGAACGCCCCGAGCCCCTGACGCCCCCCGCGACGGCGGCCCGGCCCCTCCCGGGGAAGTCCCGCGACCGGACGCTTGACCTTGACGCTACGTCAGGGTTGCAGGCTTGCCGCATGACGAACGAGAGCACCTCCAGCACTCCGCTCCACCCCCCGGTCGGCGGCTTCCAGGAGATCGACGGCCGCCGCCTCTACCTGCACCGCCAGGGCACGGGCGGGCCCGCGGTCGTCCTCCTGCCCGGCGCGAGCGCCATCGGCCTGGACTACTTCGGCGTCCAGCAAGGGGCCTCGCGGTTCACCACCGCCGTGGTGTACGACCGCGGCGGCACCGGCTTCAGCGACGACGCCGCGCTGCCGCGCACCGCCGCCGAGGTGGCGACCGAACTGCACGAACTGCTGCACGCCCAGGGCGTCCCCGGCCCGTACGTCCTGGTCGCGCACTCGCTCGGCGGCGCCTACGCCCACGGCTTCGCCCAGCGCTACCCGCAGGACGTGGCCGGGCTGGTCTGGCTGGACGCCTTCCACCGGGACTGGGACGACTACATGCCCGCCGAGGCGAGCCTGGCCGCCAGCGTGCGGCTGTCGCCCACCGAGGAGCAGCTGCGGCAGGCGCTCCCGGGCATCCGGCAGATGGCCGCGGAACTGCTCGTGGACTTCCCGCCGGACGTCCGGGACGCGGTGGTCGAGTACCACGTGAGCGAGCGCTGGATCCACGCCGGCATCGCCGAGCGCGCCTCGATGGCCGACCTGGCCGTCGAGCTGCGGGCCGGGGCGGACCTGCCCGACGTCCCGCTGATCGCGCTCACCCCGCTGGGCGTCGACCCCGGCCAGCAGGCGCTGATGTCCGAGGAGGCCCTGCGGGCGATGCACGACGGCAAGACGCGGCTGTACGCGGCCATGGTGGACGCCGTCTCGGACGGGGAGCAGCGTATCCTCCCCGACACCGGCCACAGCCAGTTCGTCTTCGAGCGGGCCGACGCCGTGGTCCAGGCGATCCGCGACGTCGTGGACCGGGCGGGCCGCGCCTAGACTTCGACCCCAGCCCCTGGCACCACCCCGGCCGCAGGCCGTCAACACGACAGGAGCGCAACGGTGCTGACGATCAGTCAACTCGCCGCGACCGCCGGCGTGACCGTACGTACCGTGCGCCACTACCACCAGGTGGGACTGCTGCCCGAGCCCGAACGCGACGGCTCCGGCTACCGCCGCTACAGCGCGCAGGCGGCGGTCGACCTCATCCGGATCAGGACGCTCGCCGACGCCGGCGTGCCGCTGGCCCGGATCGACGAAATGCTGCGGGCACGGCCCGAGGAGTTCGCCGCCGCCGTCGCCGAGCTCGACGCCGAACTGGAGCGCCGGATCGAGCAGCTCGCCGAGCACCGCCGCCGGATCGCCGACCTGGCGAGCGGCGAACGGCTCGCCCTGCCGCCCGAGGTGGTCGCCATCCTGGACCGGATGCGCGCGCTCGGGGTCGGCGAACAGTCGGTACGGCTCGAACGCGACACCTGGATCCTGCACCAGGCCCTGGACCCGGAGGCCATGCGCCGGGGCATTCAGGAGAAGAACGCAAGCTTCGACGACCCCGAGACGACGCGGCTGTTCCTGCTCTGCGACCAGTCGCTCGACTGGGCACCGGACGATCCGCGCGTGGACCGGCTGATCGACGACCTGGACGCGTGGGAGGTCGCCCACGGGCGGGACAGCAGCCGGCCCGGGAACCAGGCGGTGATCTTCTCCCGGCTCGCCGAGGCCTCGCCGACCTGGCAGCGCATCCTCGGCGAGATCGCGCACCGCGCCAGACAGCGCCACGCCGCCGACTAGCACCGGGCCCCGGGCCGCACCGAACCGCAGGGCGACGCGCCGGACCGCCGGCCCCGCGCGGAAGCGTTGACGTCGGATTCACGCCAGCCCAACCCCCGGTCGGATTGGTGGACTTCGGGTGACACACCCACCACCCACCGACGGGACCTCCGGCATGCCGACCGGCACCACCCTCAGCTCGACCCAGCCCACCCCGAAGCCGCCCACCCCGAAGTCCCGCCCCCGCAACGGCGGCGGCACCCTCGCCGTCCTCGCCGTGACGACCGGCGTCTTCTCCATCGTCACCACCGAGATCCTCCCGATCGGCCTGCTGACCCCGATCGGCGCCACCTTCCGGATCTCCGACGGCACGGCCGGGCTGATGATGACCCTGCCGGGCATCGTCGCCGCGGTGGCCGCCCCCGTGGTGACCGTCGCGACCAGGCGTGCGGACCGGCGGACGATGCTCTGCGCGCTGCTGCTGGTCCTGACCCTGGCGGACCTGCTCAGCGCCCTGGCCCCCGCCTACTGGGCGGTGTTGGCCGCCCGGGTCGCCCTCGGTCTGGTCATCGGGGCGTTCTGGTCGATCGGTTCCGGGCTCGCCCCGCGCCTCGTCCCGGAGCACCGGCAGGCCCGGGCCAACACGCTGATCTTCTCCGCCGTCCCGCTCGGCTCGGTGCTCGGCGTGCCGGCGGGGGTGTTCCTCGGCTCCGTGGCCGGCTGGCGGGCGGCCTTCCTGGCGATGGCGGCGCTGACCGTGCTCGCGCTGGCCGCCCTCCTGCGGTCGCTGCCGCCGCTGCCCCCGCTGACCGCCACCGGGCTGGGCGTGCTGCGCGGACTGCTGGCCGGCCGGGGCACCCGGACCGGGATCGCGGTGACCTTCCTGATCGTGCCGGCCCACTTCGGCAGCTACACCTACGTCACCCCGTTCCTCACCGGCACCACCCACGCCGGCCCCGGCCTGGTCACCGCCCTGCTGCTGGGCTACGGCGCCGCCGGACTGCTCGGCAACGTCCTGGCCGGCGGCCGGGCGGCCGGGGCACTGCGTCCGGTGTTCGGCACGGCGGCCGTGCTGCTCGCCGCCGCGGCCCTGCTGCTGCCGCTGCTGGGCACCGGCGGTCCGGGCGCCGCCGTCCTGCTGGCCCTCTGGGGCGTGGCGTACGGCGCCGTCCCGGTCTGTTCGCTCAGCTGGTTCCTCGCCGCCGCCCCGCACGCCCCGGAGGGTGCCGGGGTGGTCTTCACCTCGGCGTTCCAGGCCGGCTTCTCGATCGGCGCGCTGACCGGCGGGCTGGTGGTGGACCACTCCTCCCCCGCCACGGTCATGCTGCTCGGCGGGGCGGTCGCCCTGCTCGCCGCGGCCACCGTGTGGCGGTACGGCCACCGGGTGCGTCCCGAGCCGACACCCTGAACACCCGCGCCCCGACCCTGGCCGTCGGCACGGTTCGTGGCGAGAATGCCGGGGTGCCGTCGACCCGCCCGCCCGTCCTGCGGGGTGGGCGGGCGGCGCCGGCCGGGACGGTCCCGGGCGGGTGCGGACGGAAGGACGGCCGGCGGATGGTCGACCAGCAGAGTGACCCGGCGTTCCAGGGGCGGTTCGGCGACTACCAGACCGAGATCTACCTGCGCGGGCTCGGCGGCGTCCTGCCGACACTGCCGATGGCCTTCGCCGAGCTGGAGGCGCGGGCGGGCGCGGCGCTGCCGCCCTCGGTGCTCTCCTACGTCGCGGGCGGCGCGGGCGACGAGGCCACCCAGCGCGCGAACGTCGCCGCCTTCGGGCGGTGGGGCCTGGTGCCGCGGATGATGGTCGGCGCGAGCACGCGGGACCTGTCGGTGGAGCTGTTCGGCCAGCGGCTGCCGACCCCGCTGTTCATGGCGCCGATCGGGGTGATCGGCCTGTGCGCGCAGGACGGGCACGGGGACCTGGCCACCGCCCGGGCCGCCGCCCGGACCGGCGTCCCGATGGTCGCCTCCACCCTGACGGTCGATCCGCTGGAGCAGGTGGCCGCCGAGTTCGGCGACACCCCCGGCTTCTTCCAGCTCTACACCCCCACCGACCGGGCACTGGCGGAGAGCCTGGTCCACCGGGCGGAGGCCGCGGGCTACCGGGGCATCGTCGTCACCCTGGACACCTGGGTCACCGGCTGGCGCCCGCGCGACCTGGCCACCGCCAACTTCCCGCAGCTGCGCGGCCACTGCCTGGCCAACTACACCTCCGACCCGGTGTTCCGCGCCCGCCTCGCCAGGGCGCCGGAGGAGGACGTGCGGGCGGCCGTCCTGGAGTGGGCCGGCGTCTTCGGCAACCCGCTGACCTGGGACGACCTTCCCTGGCTGCGCTCGCTCACCGACCTGCCGATCCTCCTCAAGGGCATCTGCCACCCCGAGGACGTGCGCCGCGCCAGGGACGGTGGCGTCGACGGCGTCTACTGCTCCAACCACGGCGGCCGCCAGGCCAACGGCGGCCTGGCCGCCCTCGACGTGCTCCCCGACGTGGTCGCGGCCGCCGACGGACTGCCCGTCCTCTTCGACTCGGGCGTCCGCTCGGGCACCGACGTCGTCAAGGCGCTCGCCCTCGGCGCCACCGCCGTCGGCGTGGGCCGCCCGTACGCCTACGGCCTGGCGCTGGAGGGCACCAACGGCATCGTCCACGTGCTGCGGTCACTGCTCGCCGAGGCCGACCTCCTGATGGCCGTCGACGGCTACCCCACCCTCGACTCGCTCCGTGCGGACGGCGCGCTGCGCCGGACCTGACGCCGGGTGAAGTCCCGGTGTCCAACGGTGCCCGACCGCGACCTGCGGGGCTTGCCGGGACATTCGGGACGGCCCTACGCTCGAAGGCACAAATCGGTTCCGTACGTTCCCGTACGCTGGGAGGTCCGCCATCATCCGCGTCCTGCTGACCGCCTTCGAACCGTTCGGCCGCGATCCCCTGAGTTCGTCCCTGGAGGCGGGCCGGCTGGTCGCCGCCGGTCCGCCGGCCGGAGTGGCCCTGGAGTTCGCCGGGCTGCCCTGGGTGTACGGCGACTCGATCGCCGAACTGCGCCGGGCGGTGGCCCGGTTCGAGCCGGACCTGGTCATCGCCACCGGCCAGGGCGGCAACCGCCCGGACCTCACGGTCGAGCGGGTGGCGGTCAACCTCGACGACGCCGTCCGCGCTCCCGACCGGAAGGGCAACCAGCCGGTCGACCAGCCGGTCGTGCCGGAGGGCCCGGCCGCCTACTTCTCCTCGCTGCCGGTCAAGGCCTGCGTGGCGGCGGTCCAGCTGGCCGGGATCCCGGCCACCGTCTCGCACACCGCCGGCACCCACCTCTGCAACCACGTCTTCTACGGGCTGGCGCACCTGATCGCCACCGAACGCCCGGAGCTGCGCGGAGGGTTCGCGCGTCTGCCGTACCTGCCGAGCCAGGTGTCCGGCCGGGACACGAGCGCGTCGATGTCGGCGGAGACGGCGGCCGAGGGGGTGCGCATCCTGATCCGCAGCGCCGTGGCCGCCCTCCACTCGCCGCCCGTCGGCACGGTGGCCGGCCCGCGCCGACGGACCTGGCTGCCCCGCCGGGGCGGCTGACCGCCCGGGCCCTCGTCGACCGGACCGGTCGACGAGGGCCCGTCAGCGCGGGCCGGTTCCGTCCACGGAGGCCCGTCCGGTCAGCGCGGGCCGGGGTCGCTGGTGCCGGGGCGGCCGTTCTCCAGGTGTCCGGCCCAGCGGCGGCGGAAGGCCGGGCCGTCCGCGGTCGCGACCGTGACGTCGTACCAGCGGCGGTCGGCGGGCAGCTCGAAGGTGAACCGGGCCGAGGCGCCGGGGCGGAGGGAGCGGCTCTGCTTCGAGCCCTTCGCGTAGGCGTTCTCGGCGGTGACCGTCCGGGCCACCGGCCCGTGGTTGGCGACCGTGACGCGCACCTGGTTCTTCGACGGGTCGAAGCGCGCCACCAGCCCGGCCCGGGCCGTGCCCTCGAACTCCTGCACCGAGCCGTTCGGGCCGTGGGCGGCCAGGTGGTAGTCGCCGGCGCCGGTCAGCGGCCAGAAGTCGGCGAAGGTGTCGCCGGCCGAGACGGTGTAGCGGCGCGGGGCGGCCGTCGGCGCCGTCCGGTCGTAGACGTAGAGCCACGCGCCGACCGAGCCCCGGTTCTCCAGTTCGAGCCGGAACTGCCCGGCGGTGTCCGTCTCCTCCTCGTTGACCCGCAGGTCGTACGGGAGGGCGCGGGCGGGCCGGGTGCCCGGCTCCTGGGTGGGCATCCGCTGCGGCAGCGGCACCTGGTAGGGCTTGCCCTGCGAGGCGATCGGCGCGGGCACCGGGATCCGGACGCGCCGCGCGTCGGTGCCCCGGAAGTCGAGCGCCGAGGTGAGGTCGCCGCAGACCGACCGGCGCCAGGCGCTGATGTTGGGCTCCTCGATGCCGAACCGGGCCTCCAGGAACCGCAGCACCGAGGTGTGGTCGAAGGTCTCCGAGCAGACCCAACCACCGCGCGACCACGGGGAGATGACCATCAGCGGCACCCGCGGTCCGAGGCCGATCGGCTGGAGGCCGCCCGGGTCGGCGCCGGGGACCAGCGGGCTCATCTCGCCCGGGTACTTCGAGAGGTCCAGCAGCTCATCGCCGAGGCTCGCCTCCAGGTCGGCGGAGACCATGCCCGGGCCGCCCGGACGGCTGGCGACCGGCGGCATCGGCGGGACGACGTGGTCGAACAGGCCGTCGTTCTCGTCGTAGTTGATGAGGAAGACGGTCCGCCCCCAGACCTCGGGGTTCGCGGTGAGCGCGTCCAGCACGAGGTTGATGTAGTAAGCGCCGTCGGTGGGCGTCGCGGAGGGGTGCTCGCTGTACTTGTACGGCGGGACGATCCAGGAGACCTGCGGCAGCCGGCCCTGCTCGACGTCGGCCCGGAACTCCTTGAGCGTGTGGTCGGTGGCACCCTTCTCCACCAGCGGACCCGACGCGCCCTCGGCCACCTGGTACCGCTCGAAGAACATCAGCGAGTTGTCGGTGTAGTTGTCCGTCGGCGTGCCCGGCTCGCCCGAACCGCCCTGGTAGAGCTTCCAGCTGACCCCGGCCGACTCCAGGCGCTCGGGGTACGTCGTCCAGGTGTAGCCGTTGGTGTCGTTGCGCTCCCACAGGCCGGGCCCGTTGGGCCGGCGGCCGTACGCGTTGCGCGGGTCGCTGGTGCCGGTCCAGAGGTAGATCCGGTTGGGGGCGGTGTCGGCGTGGACGGAGCAGAAGTACGCGTCGCAGACGGTGAAGGCCTCGGCCAGCGCGAAGTGGTACGGCAGGTCCTGGCGCTTGAGGTGGCCCATCGTCATGACGTCCTGCTTCTGGTTCACCCACTGGTCGTGGCGCCCCTCGTTCCAGGCGAGGTGACCGCTGCTCCAGCCGTGGTCGGTACCGGCCTGGTACTCGGTGGTGTTCCGGGGGTCGATGTACCAGGGCAGCACCTCCTGCTCGGAGGCCGGCAGGCCGCGGTCGTGGTAGCGGCCGGTCTTCACGGCGGCGGCGGGCTGGTGCCAGTTCGGCCGGCCGTTCGGCAGCAGCGTGGGCCGGGGGTCGTCGAACCCGCGGACACCGCGCAGGGTACCGAAGTAGTGGTCGAAGGAACGGTTCTCCTGCATCAGGATGACGACGTGCTCGACGTCCTCGATCGAACGGGTCCTGCCGATCGCGGGCAGCGCCATGGCCTTGGCAACCGCGGGCGGAAAGGCGGCGAGGCCGGCGGCGGCCGCGGAGGCGCCGCCCAGTTGGAGGAAACGGCGCCGGTCGATGGAGGCCACGTGGTGTCCTTCGCGTCGTGAGTGCATGGTCGGACGAGAAGGCTCGACCATAGGGGCCCACGAACCGTCATGTACACGGTCCTCCAGCGAACGCCGCATGATCATTCGACCAACACCCCGACAACGCGAAGAACCCCCATCCGGGACCCGGATGGGGGTTCTTCTGAAGAATTGTTCGGCGGCGTCCTACTCTCCCACAGGGTCCCCCCTGCAGTACCATCGGCGCTGTAAGGCTTAGCTTCCGGGTTCGGAATGTAACCGGGCGTTTCCCTCACGCTATGACCACCGAAACACTATGAAACTGTCAACCGCACACCCGACAAATTTCGGGCGGGTCGTTGTTTCAGAACAACACAGTGGACGCGAGCAACTGAGGACAAGCCCTCGGCCTATTAGTACCGGTCAACTCCACCCCTCACAGGGCTTCCATATCCGGCCTATCAACCCAGTCGTCTACTGGGAGCC
>NZ_JBSFJC010000059.1:0-55822 GCF_053597855.1 Kitasatospora sp. NPDC001225 | reverse complement strand
GGTTCTGCCCCGGAGCGGGGCAGAACCCGAAGATTGATCACAACATCACACAGGCCCTAGGTGCCTGCGGGGGAGCGGTGGGCCTGCCATGCTTGTAGGGCCGCAGAGCGGCTGAACAGCGAGGCGGTCGGCGGTGGCGGGAGGGCCGGGGGGCCACCTCGCGGCACGGAATCGGCACACATGAGGCCGAGAAGTGCGGAGAGGTCGAGAGAGTCCCGGAGAGACATCTTCGCAGGTCAGCGGCCAAGTGATCGACGTTTCCGCAGGTCAGGGGCTTGCCCGCCGAAAACTTGTAAAGCGGGGGTCGTCGGTTCGAACCCGACAGGGGGCTCCGCGCAGAACGGGAAGGGCCGGTCCGACAGGTGTCGGGCTGGCCCTTCGTCGTTGCTGCGGTCCTGCTCGGGCTGTGCCACGGGCGTGCCAGAAGCGTCCGGTGTGCCGGACGTCGTGGAAGTGGATGTCCGGGGAGACACCGGCCTTGGCCTTGGCGGCTCCTGGAGAACCCGGGTGCGGCGAAGCTGCCCGATCGAGGAGGGAACCACCCGCTCAGCCCGAAGTGTGCCGGCGGCGCTCGGCACTGTCGACCTTGGTCCGGACGGGACATCCGCCGAAACAGCGCCGCCGCCCGGTGTACAGCCGTAGGCTTCGCACAAACTTCGTGATCATCCTCAGGGGGGCCTGCATGAGTGACTACGTTGACCACGCCAACGCTGCCCGCGCGTACCTGGACCGGCTGCCAAAGCATGTGTCGCCCGATGCTCTCGTCGGAGCCGCGAAGATCGAGGCGTACCTCGCGTTCGCCGCCATCCTCGCGCGCCATCTTGAAGCCCCGGCCGACAGGTCCCGTCCGGCCCAGTAGCGGGGGTCGTCGGTTCGAACCCGACAGGGGGCTCCGCGCAGAACGGGAAGGGCCGGTCCGACGGGTTGTCGGGCCGGCCCTTCCGTCGTGTCCGGGGTCAGTTCGGGGGGAGGGTGAGGGTGGCGAGGGCGCCGCCGGCGGGGTGGTTGGCGAAGGTCAGGGTGGCGCCGATGACGCGGGCGTGGCCGGTGGCGATGGTGAGGCCGAGGCCGTGGCCGCGGCCGCGTTCGGGGGCGTTGGTGCGGAAGCGCTGCGGGCCGTGGCGGAGGAGGTCCTCGGGGTAGCCGGGGCCGTGGTCGCGGACGGTGATCCGCGGGCCGTCGACGTGCAGGTGGACCGGGCCGGTGCCGTGGCGGTGGGCGTTGAGGATGAGGTTGCCGAGGATGCGGTCCAGCCGGCGCAGGTCGGTGCGGACCTGCCGGTCGGCGGTGATCTCGACGGTGACGTCCAGGCCGGTGAGGGTGACGGTGCGGCGGGCCGCGCGTTCGAGGGGGACGGCGGAGAGGTCGGGGGACTCGGCGTCGGCGTCCAGGCGGGAGACCTCCAGCAGGTCCTCGACCAGGCCGCGCAGTGCCTGGACCCGGTTCTGCACGAGCTGGGTGGGGCGGCCGGGCGGCAGGAGTTCGGCGGCGGTGACGAGGCCGGTGAGCGGGGTGCGCAGTTCGTGGGCGACGTCCGCGGTGAAGCGCTGCTCGTCCTCCAGTCGGCGGTGCAGGGTGCGGGACATCAGGTCGACGGCGGCGGCGAGGTCGGCGACCTCGTCCTTGCCGTCGACGAGTTCGCCGATCCGGGTGTCCGTCCCGCCGGCCGCGATGCCGCGGGCGGCGGTGGCCGCGGTGCGCAGCCGGCGGCTGATCCGGTCGGCGACGAGCACGCCGGCCAGCACGGTGGTGAAGACCGCGGCGACGACGGTGAGCAGGATGATCCGGTCCAGGTCGGCGATGGCCTGGCGGTCCTGGGTGAAGTCCACCCGGACGGACACCACCCCGTCCGGCACCGGGCCGGCCGCCCACATCGACTCGCCGGTGCCGTCGGCGACGAGCAGCGAGCCGTGCCGGTCGTCGGCGGCGAGGGCGCGCAGCCGCTCGGGCAGCGCCGGGTCGTTCAGGACGGCGCCCCGGCCGACCGCCTTCCCGCCGCCGCGCTCGTAGTCGTTCAAGGCGGAGTCGAGGGTGGCGAGCGAGGAGGAGCGGGCCTGGTCGACGTGCTGGCGGATCATCGCCTGGTGGACCAGCAGGCCGACGGCCACCGCGACCAGGACGGCGATGGCGGCGACGGCGGCGGCGATCTGGCGGCGCAGGGTCATGCCGGGCGCCGCAGCTTGTAGCCGAAGCCGCGGACGGTCTCGATCCGGCCGGAGCCGATCTTGGCGCGCAGCCGCTGCACGTGGACGTCCACGACCCGGGTGTCGGCGCCCCACTCGTAGTCCCAGACGCGTTCGAGCAGGGTGGAGCGCTCCAGCACGATCCCGGGCGCGGCGCTGAACTCCAGCAGCAGCCGCAGTTCGGTGGGGGTGAGCGGGACGAGGCGGTCGTCCACCCGGACCTCCATGCTGTCGGTGTCCACCCGGAGGCCGTCGAAGCTGCGGACGGACGGAAGGGTGGGCGGGGACGGCGGAGCGGGCGAAGGGGCGGGCGGGGACGGCGAGGACTGCGGGGGCGGAGCGAACGGGGCCGGCGGGGCGTCGGCCGCCGGGGCGACCGGGACGCGGCGCAGCACCGTACGGATCCGGGCGACCAGGACGGCGCTCTCGAAGGGCTTGACCACGTAGTCGTCCGCCCCGGCCTCCAGCCCGGAGACCACGTCCACCGGGTCGGTCCGGGCGGACATCATCAGGATCGGCAGCTGGCTCTCCTCCCGGATCCGGCGGCAGAGGCCGACCCCGTCGAGCAGCGGCAGCATGACGTCCAGCAGGAGCAGGTCGGGCCGGACGGCGTGGAAGGCCTCCAGGCCCTCCAGGCCGTCGGCGGCGGTGGTGACCGGGAAGCCGTAGCGCTCCAGGGCCATCCGGGTGGCCTCGCGGATCACCTCGTCGTCCTCGACCAGGAGGATGTGCGGGTGGGCGGGGGCGGCGGCGGGGGCTGCGGGGGTCATCGCTTCGCTTCCGGGAGCACGGCGGGGACGGAGGGCGCGACGGGCGCGCCGGGCGCGCCGGGCACGGAGGGGGCGGAGGGCACGGAGGACGGCCGGGCGCCGCGCGGGGACGGGACGGCGGCCTCGGGGGCCGACTGCTTCGGCGCGTACGGGGCGGGGCGGGGCGCCGGTCCGGGGTCGGGGACGGCGGTGGCCGGCCGGCCGGCGTCCGGGCCGGTGGACGGGAGCGGTATGACGCCCTCGTCCCTGCGTTCGTTCAGGGTGAGCCTCTTGCCGTCCCACGCGTAGTGGCTGGTGGTCCGGGCGTCGACGCTGGTCGGCTCGATCAGCCACAGGTCGGTGCCGATGGTCGAGGCGTTGAACGCCGGCTGGACCCGCACCCGGAGGACGGGCAGCAGCCGGTCCTCGGCGAGGGCGTAGACGTGCAGCACGGCCCGCCCGGGGGTGGTGACGACGGTGATCAGCTCGGGCTGCCCGTCGCCGGTGAGGTCGCGGAACTCCGGGGCGCGGACCTCGCAGCCGGCGCAGGAGCCGAGTGCCTGGCGCTCCTCCTGGTCGACGTCCGGGTCCTTGGCGAGGACGGTGCGGACGTCGACCGCGGTGATGTCGCGCCCGGGGACGGTCACGTCCGGTACGGGCTGCGGCGGTTCCTGGGTGGTGTCGGTCGCGGACGCGGCCGGCGGCGGGGAGGTGGGCAGGTCCGGCCAGAGCGGCTGGGACACCGCCGGCGGCCTGACGGCCCGGGCCGGCCCCTGGTCGCGCAGCTCGCCGGGGGTGGCCCGGCCGAAGGCCAGGGCGGCGAGGGCGAGGACGACGACCAGGCCGGCCAGGGCGGCCACCGGGACGGCGCCGGGACGGCGGCGGGGTGGTGGGGGTGCTGTTGCTGCCACGGTCGGTGCTCGTCCTCCTGCCGGGCCCGCGCTGTCCGCGCTGCCTGCTCTGCCTGCTCTGCCTGCGTCCACGGCGACGGTCCGGCTCGTCGCCTCCCGTCGCCGCCCCGGTGGTAGGTCGTGCGGGCGGTGGCCGGCGGTTCCCCGACGGCGGTTCGTGCACCGTCAGGCCAGGTCCGCCAGCACGATGATGTTGTCCGTCCAGTGGCCGTCCGAGCCGATCCGGCCACCGCAGGTGATCAGCCGGAGCGCGGGCGCGGGCGTGTCGCCGTACACCTGCTCGGTCGGGAAGCGGTCCTTGGCGGCCTGGAGCAGCTCGCGGACCTTGAAGTCCACGGTGCCGCCGTCCGCGCGCCGGATCCGGATGAGGTCGCCGGGGCGCAGTTTCGGCAGCTGCTTGAAGACCGCCGGGCCGTGCACGGTGTCGTAGTGCCCGATGAGCACGGCGGGGCCGGCTTCGCCGGGGGTGGGGCCGTTGCGGTACCAGCCGACCTCCTCGCCCCGGTCGGCCGGCGGTACCTCGACCGTGCCGTCGGGGTTGAGGCCGAGGTCGGTCACCGGTGCGTCCACCCCGACGGAGGGCACCAGCAGGCGGGTCGGCGGCGAGGAGGCGTACGGCTTCGGGGCGGCGGGTGCGGTGCCGGTCGTGGCCGGGGCGCCCGGGGTGCCCGGGGTGCCCGGGGCCGCCGGGGTGTCGGCGCCGGTGCCGTGCCCGGAGGTCTCGACCCGCACCACCGGGGTCTCCCGGCCGGACAGCGCGAGCGAGGTGCCGAGCACCAGGCAGAGCAGGCCCGCGGTGCCGAAGGCGGTACGGCGCAGCGGGCCGGGGCCGGGCCGGGCGGCGCGTCGGCGCCCCCGCCGGTGGCCCGGGGCGCGTCGGTGGCTGTCGGTCCCCGCCACCGGGGCGGCCCCGGCGCCGCTTCCCCGACTGGCCGGGTACGGGGAAGCGGCGCCGGGGTGCCCGGCGGACTCGGGACCGGTGTCAGCCGCGCGCACCGGAGCGGCGGCGCAGGAGGGCGAAGCCCAGGCCCGCGGCGCCGACGGCCGCGACGGTGCCGCCACCGGCGAGCATCAGGCCGGAACCGTCGGAGGCGGTGGAGCCGTCACCGGCCTGTGCGGCGCCCTTGGGCACCTCGCGGACCTGCGGCTGGGCGCCGCCGGGGGCGGCCGGGGCCGGGGCGGCGCCCTTCGGGGCGGCCACGGCCGGCGAGGCCTCGGGCTTCGGGGCGGCGGAGGGCGCGGCGGGCGCGGGCGGGGCGGTCCGCACCGCGGCGTCGCCGGCCGGGGCGGCGGAGGGCGCGGCCGGCTTCGGCGCGCCGTCGGCCCAGGCCTGCCCGCCGGTGACGGTGGCCAGCAGCGCGGCGCCGGTCAGGGCGCAGGCGGCCAGGACGCGGCGGGCGGGGGAGTGGTGGGTACGGCTCCTGCTCATACGGGGTGTCTCCATCGTGCGTCGGTCGGTGGGTGGTGGCCGCCGGTCCGCGGTGCGGTCCGCGGTGCGGTTTCGCGGGCCCCGGCGGGCCGGTGTCGTGGGACGTCCGTCGTCGGCGCCGGACGCGTACGTCCTCGTCGCGGACGCCCTCCGGCCGCTTCACCCGGTTCGACGGGTTCGGCCGGTGGCGTCGGGGATGACGCTAGGAGGGCCGTGTCGCGGTCCTCGGCCGGTCGTGTCACGGCCGCCCATCGGCTGCGTAACGGTGCGGACGGGGCCTCCGGAAAGCCCGACGCTGCCTCCACCCCTGCCCTGCCCTACGGCCCTGCCCTACCGGCCCGCCCTACCGCCCCGACCGCAGGCGGCGGAGGGTCCAGCCCGGGCCGAGCGGCCGGGTGTGGGCGGTGAAGAGTTCGGCGGCGCGGCGGTAGGAGAGGCGGGCGTGGCCGGTGTACGGGCAGCGGTCGCGGTCGGGGGTGCCGGCGGGGGCGCGGCGGTCGGTGAGGAAGAGCGGGCCGGTGGCGCGGCCGGCCACCAGGAGGGGGAGCAGCCGGGCGGTGCCGGACTGCCAGTACACCGGGGTGCCGGGCGGGCGGGTGCGTCGGCGGGGCGGGTCGAGGTGGTCGGTGTCCAGGGCGAGGACGGTCTCGATCGCGGCGCCGGACTCGTGCAGCAGGTGCCAGAGCGCCTGCTCGCGCAGCGGCGCGCGGAGGGCGAACAGGGCGCGCAGTTCCTCGGGGCTCAACGGGCCGGTGGCCGTGGCGGGTTCGGGCAGTGGGCGGGGGAGCAGGCCGGTGGTCGGGTCGCCGTCGAGCCAGCCGCGGGCCCGCCACCAGGCCACGGCCGCGCAGGGTGGAGAGCTCCCGGTTGAGGGTGCGCGGGTCGGTGTCGGCGCCGCGCCGGGCGGCCGCGGCGCGGAGCCGCTCGGCGGCGTCGGGGTGGTCGAGCAGGGCGAGCGGCAGGACGGGCGGCCGGGCCCGTCGCCGTTCGGGGCCGGTGGGGGCGGGCCGGTCGGCGAGTGCCCAGGCCCAGGTGTCCAGTGCGATCCGGTAGATCCGCCGGGAGCCGTCGGCGAGCCCGGAGGCGGCCAGGTAGCGCTCGACGGCGACGGCGTATTCGACCGGTGGGAGTGCTGTCGCGGTTCCTGTCACGATCGCCTTCTTCCGAAATCCAAGTGCCGCAGTAAATCACTGTTCCGGGACATCTAAACCATAGTCGCTGGGCGCAGTAAACGGCAGGTGGAGAGCCATAGAGGTGTGAATTTACTGCGGTAGAGCAAATCCTCGTCGAATTGATTCCCAAAGGCTCAACTTTTTTCCCGCAATCCCTTGAATCCACCCTCCGTCGACGCGCAGACTTTCTGCACATGGCAGTGCAGACCGAACGGATCCCGGCCCGCCGAAGGCGCCTGGGAGACCGGCTCGCCGTGTTCGGCGAGCGCGAGTTCACGTGGTTCTTCCTGGGGTACACGACCTCCCTGATCGGCTCCTCGATGGCGCCGGTCGCGGTCGCCTTCGCGGTGCTCGACGGCGGTGGTGGTGGAAGCGGCAACGGCGGAGGCGGCACCGCCCTGGGGTGGGTGATGGCGGCCCGGATCCTCCCCGTGGTGCTGGTGCTGCTGGCCGGCGGGGCGATCGCGGACCGGATCGGCAGCCGCCGGGTGATGCTGGGCTCGGACCTGTTGCGCGGCGTGGTCCAGGCGCTGTTCGCCGGGCTGCTGGCGGCCGGGCACGCCCCGGTCTGGGCGATGGTCGCGCTGGTGGCGGTCTGGGGGGTCGGCGAGGGGCTCTTCATGCCGGCCTTCGGCGCGATCGTGCCCGACCTGGTGCGCCGTACGGGACTGGTGGCGGACGCCAACGCCCTGCTGGGGCTGGCCCGTTCGGTGTCCACCGTGGTCGGCCCCGCCACCGCCGGCCTGGTCACCGCCGCCTGGGGCCCGGCGACGGTGCTGCTGGCCGACGCGGTGACGTACGGCGTCGGCGCTTTCGCGCTGGCCGGGCTGCGACTGCCGATGCGGGCGGCGGCCGGCGAGGGGTCGATGGTCCGGGACCTGCGGGCCGGCTGGTCGGAGTTCGCCTCCCGCCCGTGGCTGTGGGTCACCACCGTGCAGATGGGCCTGTTCAACCTGCTGGTCTGGGCCCCCTTCCTGGTGCTCGGCCCGCTGCTCGCGCAGCGGGACCTCGGCGGTGCCCGCGCCTGGGGCCTGGTGATGGGCGTCTACGGCGTCGGCGCGGTGTTGGGCGGCCTGCTGGTGCTCGGCCGGTCTCCGGCCCGCCCGCTCGCGGTGGCGTCCCTGGCGGCGCTGGCCTGGGCGCTGCCCTCCGCGGCGCTCGCGGCCGGGGCGGGGCTGCCCTGGGTGGCCGCCGGCGCGCTGGTGGCCGGGGTCGGCTCGGCGGTCTGCGGGACGCTCTACGGCACCACCACCCAGAAGTGGGTGCCGGTGGAACTGCTCGGCCGGGTGACGGCCTTCGGCGTGCTGGGCTCCTTCGCCCTCGGCCCGCTCGGGCTGGCGGCGGCCGGTCCGCTGGCGGGCCGGTTCGGTGCGGACACCGTGCTGCTGATCGGAGCGGTCTGGCAACTGGCGGCCGGGGCCGTAGTGTTGGCCGTACCGGCGGTACGTGACCGTCGCTGGGAGGAGGGCCCGGACAGCTGACCAACCCCTCGGACGGCTCCGGGGCGCACCCCCGGCCCACCGCGCACCGCGCCCGGCCGGCCCCGGAGCGCAACCGGCTGCCCCACCCGCGCACGTACGCCTCCGCGGCGGGCGGGGCGGCCGACCCGGTCGTACGGTGGAGGACGGGGGTGACGGAGGAGGTCGATCATGCCCGGCTCGCTCACCATCAGCCATCACGGGTCCGCGGTCACCCTGGACCACGCGGACGCGGAGCGGCTCGCCACCGTACTGGCGGACCTGGCGTACCTGCTGGAGATCCCGGGGCCGAACCGGATCAACGACGAACAGCTCGCCGTGCTGTGCGAGGGCCGCGCCCCGGACCGTGCCGAGCTGGTGCACTGGTGCGCGTCGAACGCGCGCGGACTGAAGGGGCAGTTCTGACCGGAGCGGCCCGGGCCCGGGCCGCGGACCGTCCGCACCCGGGCCGGCCGCCGGAGCCCTCGGCCCGTTCGCCGGAGCCCGTTGTCCGCCCGCCTGAGCCCGCTGCCGGCCCGCCCGAGCCCGTGGATCGCGCGCCGTGGCCTGTCGGCCGCCCGCCGTACGATGGCGCGCGGGGCGGGGACGCCCCCCGGACGCCGGGGTGGCCGGCGGCCGGTCCGGCGGAGGGTGGGGGCCCGAACGTGCCGCAGTCCTGGTCGATGTCCTGGCTGACCGTGCCCACGCCGCTGCCCAGCGGGCCGATGCACATCGCGGTGACCCCGCTCGGTGTGGTGTCGGCCGGCTACCGGGGGCCGCGCGAGGGCGAGGCGCCGCCGTGCACCGACGAGTCGAAGATCGCCGCCGTCACCGAGCGGATCGGCGCCTACCTGGCGGGCCGCACCCGCGACCTGGGCCTGCCGATCGACTGGAGCCTGAGCTCCGGCCCGCACCGCGCGGTGCTGCAGGCGCTCTGGCGCGAGGTGCCGTACGGCCGGACCATCACCTACGGCGAACTGGCCGCCCGCAGCGGGGTGTTCGAGGACGTGACGGAGCCCGGCCTGGCCGCCCGCACGGTCGGGCAGATGATGGCCGCCAACCCCGTCCCGCTGCTGGTGCCCTGCCACCGGGTGGTGGCGGCGGACGGGATCGGCGGCTTCGGCGGCGGCCGGGTCGGGATCGAGGTGAAGCGCTGGCTGCTCACGCTGGAGGGCGTGCTGGAGCCGACCCTCGACTGGAACGGCCCGCTCTAGGGGCTCGGCCGCTCACCGGTGCAGCGCCCGGACCAGTGACACCCGTCCCGGCGCCCGGCGCTGCAGCACCGGCCGGATGCCGGACACCAGCGTGTACTCGATGCCGCGCACGTCCGGTTCCGCCTCCGGGTACTCCGGCCGCTCCCCGAGTGCCAGCCGCACCGCGTCCCACGGCAGGTTGAGGCCGCACAGCCGCAGCTGGTGGAGCCCGGCGGCGGGGCGGGTGTTGACGTCGATGACCACCGGCCGGCCGTCGAAGCGGCGGAACTGCACGTTGGACAGGTACGCCATGCCGGTCGCCCGGACCAGCCGCCGGACCGGGTCCAGGTAGCACTCCTCGGTGGTGAAGCCGCGGCGGCGGCCCTCCTTGGTGCGTCCGACCGCGGTGAGCGGGCCGCCGTCCCGGTCGGCGAGGCAGTCCACCGAGACCTCCGGTCCGTCCAGGTAGGGCATCACCAGCAGGTCCACCGGCTCGCCGTCCGGACCGCCCTCGGCCAGTGCCGCGGCCACCTGATCGACCTGCACCCGGTGGTCCCAGCCGGTCAGCCGCCGCGCTCCGTACGGTTCCCGGGTGAGCACCCGGAAGCCGGCGCCGCCCGCACCGGCGGTGGGCTTGAGGCAGGCGGTGTGCCCGGCGCCCTCGATCCGCTCGACGGCGTCCCACAGCTCGCCGGGGGTGCGCACCCGCCACCAGGGCGGGGTGGGCAGGCCGGCCCCGGCGATCACCGCGTAGCCGTCGGCCTTGCTGGTGAAGGCCGCTATCGCGGTGGCCGGCGGGCAGAGCAGCGCGGTGCCGATCGCCTCGAACTCCGGCCGGGCGAGGGCGATGGCGAGCTGGTGCAGCTGCGGGACGAAGACGTCGACGGCGTGCCGGGCGCAGTAGTCCAGCGCGTAGCCGACGTAGCCGTCCGCCGGCAGGTCGGCCGGCTCGGCGCTGCCGTGGTCGGCGGCGGCGAGCACGGGGGAGTCCGGGTCGCCGTGGGTCGCGTGGACCACCACCGGGCGCGGGGCGGCGCGCAGTTGTTCGATGAAGAAGACGTTCTCGGCGTAGGTGCGGTTCAGCCAGACACGTACGGGTGCACTCATGTGACCCTCTCGGGGAGAGAGTTGACGAAGGGTCAGGGCACCCTAGCGGCCTGTTCGAACGGTCCGGACGGCGGGGGCGCCGCCTGTGGATCGTGGCGCGGGGTGGCGCGGTTCGGGGCGCGGATGGGGGAGGATGGGGCGCCGCGCTCCGAGTTGTTCGAATGGACGGTCGAACAGATATCGATCGGGTGATCTATTCGTACTATTTGTTTAGGCATTCCGAACCACTCGAACGAGTGATTGCGGGGCACCCTCGACAGGGCCCACCATGAAGCTGCAACACGCATGTGCAAGGCGACACTTCATCGGGATATGCGAAGGGCTCCCCCATGTCGACCGAAACCAATGCCGGAATTCCCGCGCCCAGTGCGCAGTCGGAGATCCGGCAGCAGCAGAGTCTGAGCACGGCCGGCGCGCGGAACCTCGCGACGACCACCAAGTCCGCGCCCCAGATGCAGGGCATCAGCCCGCGCTGGCTGCTCAGGAAGCTGCCCTGGGTGCAGGTGTCCGGCGGCACCTACCGGGTGAACCGCCGCCTGCGCCACTCGGTCGGCCGCGGCCGGGTGGGTTTCGTCAAGACCGGTGCCGAGGTGCGGATCGTCGCGCCCACGCTGGCCGAGGTGCCCGTGCTGCGCGGATTCCAGGACGAGGCCGTGCTGGAGGAGCTGGCCTCGCGCTTCGTGCAGCGGGAGTTCGCCCCGGGCGACGTGCTGGTCCAGGCCGGCGCCCCGATCACCGAGGTGTTCCTGATCGCGCACGGCAAGCTCGACCGGCTGGGCACCGGCAAGTACGGCGAGGAGACGGTCGTCGGCACCCTCGCCGACGGCGACCACCTCGGCGACGAGGCGGTCCGGCAGGACGGCGGCGCCTGGCCGTACACCGTCCGCGCCGCGACGGCCGGCACCGTGATGACGCTGTCCTGGCCCGCCTTCCAGGAGCTGCACGACCGCTCCGAGGCGCTCCAGCTCCAGATCATCGAATACCTGAACGGCTTCCAGCAGGCGCAGAACAAGCACGGCGAGGCCGCGATCGACCTCTCCGCCGGCCACCAGGGCGAGTACGAGCTGCCCGGCGCCTTCGTGGACTACGAGCTCAAGCCGCGCGAGTACGAGCTCAGCGTCGCGCAGACCATCCTCAAGGTGCACAGCCGGGTCGCCGACCTCTACAACCAGCCGATGAACCAGACCGAGCACCAGCTGCGGCTGACCATCGAGGCCCTGCGCGAGCGCCAGGAGCACGAGCTCGTCAACAACCCCGACTTCGGCCTGCTCGGCAACGCCGCGTACGACCAGCGCTTCCAGACCCACTCCGGCCCGCCCACCCCGGACGACATGGACGAGCTGCTCAGCCGCCGCCGCGGCACCAAGCTGTTCCTGGCCCACCCCCGGGCCATCGCCGCCTTCGGCCGGGAGCTCAACAAGCGCGGCCTCTACCCGGACACGGTCGAGGTCGACGGCAAGCAGATCCAGTCCTGGCGCGGCGTCCCGGTCTTCCCGTGCAACAAGATCCCGATCGTCGGCAGCACCAGCTCGATCCTCGCGATGCGCATCGGCGAGGACAACCAGGGCGTCATCGGCCTCCACCAGACCGGAATTCCGGACGAATACCAGCCGAGCCTTTCGGTGCGGTTCATGGGAATCGACGACAAGGCCATCATTTCCTACCTGGTGAGCGCCTACTACTCCGCCGCGATCCTGGTGCCGGACGCGGTCGGCGTCCTGGAGAACGTGGACATCGCGCAGTACTGACGGTTCGCACGGCCGGTCGCGGCGCCGCGCCGTCGTGCCGTCCGTCGGGGCCGCCCATCCGGCCCCGGCGGACGGCGGCCCCGGCGCGTACGGACCCGGCCGGTACGACCCCGGTGCGTACCGACCCCGCCGGCACGGGCCCGGCCGGGGCGAGGCGCGACCGCGCCCGGCACCGCAGCGCAACTCCGGTCCGCCGTCGGCGGGCCGTCCCACGACAGGCGCCCGACAGGGGGAGAGACCCATGACGAGTCCCACGCTGGAGCGGGACCACAAAGAGGGGCACGAGGCGGCGGACATCCTCGCCCGGACCCGCGCCCTGGTCGACCCGGTCCTGCGGGCCGCCGTCGACTCGCTGCCCGGCACCATGCGCAAGGTGTCCGGCTACCACTTCGGCTGGTGGGAGGCGGACGGCACCCCCGCCGAGGCCCCCGCCGGCAAGGCGATCCGGCCGGCCATGGTCCTCGCCGCCACCCAGGCCCTGGGCGGCAGGCCCAACGAGGCCGTCGCCGCGGCCGCCGCGGTGGAGCTGGTGCACAACTTCACCCTGCTCCACGACGACGTCATCGACCGGGACGACACCCGGCGCCACCGGCCCACCGCCTGGCGGGTGTTCGGCACCACCGAGGCCATCCTGGCCGGGGACGCCATGCACTCCCTCGCGCTGCGCCTGCTCGCCGAGGACACCCACCCGGCCGCCCAGGGCTCGATCCGCCGGCTCGCCGACTGCGTGGTCGAGCTCTGCGAGGGCCAGCAGATCGACTGCGCCTTCGAGCGGCGCGACGACGTCTCGCTGCCCGAGTGCCTGGCGATGGCGGAGGCCAAGACCGGCGCGCTGCTCGGCGCGGCCTGCTCGATGGGCGCCCTGTACGGGGGCGCCTCCGAGGAGGCGGCGCAGGCGCTGGACGGCTTCGGCCGAGAGATCGGCCTGGCCTTCCAGCTGATCGACGACCTGATCGGCATCTGGGGGGATCCGGCGGTCACCGGCAAGCCGGTCGGCGCGGACCTGGTCGCCCGGAAGAAGTCGCTGCCGGTGGTCGCGGCGCTGGGGTCCGGCACCGTGGACGGCAAGCGGCTGGCCGAGCTGTACGCGATCGAACGCCCGCTGAGCCCCGAGGAGTTGGCGCAGTGCGCGGCGGCCGTCGAGGCGGCCGGCGGGCGTGGCTGGGCGCAGGGCGAGTCCTGCGAGCGGATGGCCACGGCGATGGCGCAGCTGGCCGCCGCGGTCCCGGAGCCGGCCGCGGCCGACGAGCTGCTGGCGCTCGCCGAGCTGGTCACCCGCCGCACGCACTGAGCGGGCCGCCCGGGCCGGATGCGTCCCCGGGCCTTTCCCCGGTGTCTCCCCGGGAGTGGGAGGTCGGCCCGGCCGGCTTCCCACTCCCGGCCGCTTCCACGGCCCGGCCGACCGCGCCGTCAGCCGAAGGCGGCCAACAGCCGCCGCTCCTTGGCGGGTTCGATGCCGTGCCGCACCGCCGCCCCCGGCCGCCCCTTGCGCCCCTCGGCGTCGGTGTCCTCGACCGGCCCGCGCGTCCGCAGCCACTCCCAGGTGTCCCGCGCCGTCTCGGCAAACGGCCGGCAGCGCAGCCCGGCCGCCTCCGCCCGGCCGGTGTCGGCCAGCCAGACGCCCGCCAGCTCGGGCAGGTCCGGTGCCCAGAGCGGGAGTTCGGTCCACCAGTCGACCCGGTCCGGCCCCTCGGCGAGCAGCGGCCCGTCCGGGACCCGGACCAGCTCGGTGTCCGCGGCGCCCGCCACCTCCCGGCAGGTCTCCAGCCACTCGCCGAAGCGGAGCCGCCCCGGCGGCGCCGTGGTGACGAACCGCCCCGCCGTCCCGGCCGTCAGCAGGTCCAACCCGAAGCCGGCGAAGTCCCGGACGTCGATCACCTGCATGGTCCGCCGCGGATCCCCCGGGGCGAGCACCCGCCCGCCGCGCGCCATCCGCTCCAGCCACCAGGGCAGCCGGCCGCCGAACTCGTACGGCCCGACGAGCAGCCCGCTGTTCAGCACCAGCGTGCGCCCGGCGCCGAACCCCGCCAGTACGGCGCGCTCGCAGCCGGCCTTCAGGGCGTTGCCGGGCGGCTGGTCGGGCGGGGTGTCGGCGGGGCAGGGGTGCGGCGCGGAGCCCTCGTCGACCACGTGGGCGGGCCAGTCGGCGAAGGCGTGCACGGAGGAGACGAAGGTGTAGTGCCCGGCCCGCCCGCGCAGCAGCCGGGCGCTGAGCGCGGCCTGGGCGGGCTGCTGGGCGGAGGTGTCGACGACGGCGTCCCAGCCGCGGCCGTCGACCAGCCGGGCGAGGTCCCCGGCGCTGTCGCGGTCGCCCCGGACGGCCTCGACACCGGGCAGGTCGGCGGCGCTGCGGCCGCGGTTGAAGGTGGTCACCCGGTGGCCCCTGGCGAGGGCATCGGCAGCGTAGGCCCGTCCGAGGAAGGACGAGCCCCCAAGCAGGAGGATCTTCATACCGACGACCCTCTCCCGGCCGCCCCGCCGGTACGCCCGGATCAGCGCTCAGCAGATCCCGGCGGGCGGAAGCCGCGCGGCGTCCGGTCCGACGTGCCGCCCCACCCGGCCCCGCTTAGCATCCGAGGTGTACCGCGGTCGGCGACCGCACCCCGGCCCGGTGCGCGACCCGGACGGCGGACCCGCCCGCCGCGCCGGCACCGACGGCCCGCCGGCGTCGAGCGTCCCACCGGTGCCGCGCCGGCGGCGCCGCCCCCGCCGACCGGCTGCCCGCCCCGGACGAAGGACCCGTGATGAACCAGCCCGAGCTGGAGGCCCTGGCCGCCGACGCGTACGTCTACGGCTACCCGCTGGTCGCCGGCCTCACCATGGTCGAGCGCTTCGACCGCGGCGGCCTGGGCACCCTGCCGGCGGCGCCGTTCAACCACCTCAGCCACGCCACCCGGCTGGCCGGTCCGGCCGACCGCTTCGTCTCGGTCAACAACGACACGGTCTACTCGATCGCCCAGCTCGACCTCTCCGAGGGCCCGCAGGTGCTGCGCGTCCCGGACACCGCCGGCGCCTACTACGTGCTGCAGGTCATCGACGCCTGGACGGACAACGTCGCCTACCTCGGCCGCCGGGCCACCGGCACCGGCGCGCAGACCTGGCTGATCGTCCCGCCCGGCTGGCACGGCACCCCCTCGGACCCCGACCGGGTGATCGAACTGCCGACCACCGTCGGCACCCTCGTCGGCCGCTTCGCCTGCGCCGGCCCGGACGACTTCCCCCGGGTCCGGGCCCTCCAGGCCGCCCTCGAACTGGAACCGCTGGAACCCGGAGGCCTGGTCGCCGGACTCCCCGAACCGGACGCGGACGTCCCCGAGCGGCTGGCCTTCTTCGAGCGGCTGCGGGTCTGGATGCAGGCCTTCCCGCCCGCCACCGCCGACATCGAGTACCAGCGCCGCTTCGCCCCGCTCGGCCTGCTCGACGACGGCGCCTCGCCGTACCGCGCGGCCGCCGCCGAATGGACACTGGCGCTGGCCAAGGGCCTGGCCGCCGGCCGCGAACGGGTCGAGGACGCCACCCGCCCGCCCGAGGACCACCCGCCCGGCGAGTGGCGCAGCGCCCTCCACCTCTTCGACTACAACACCGACCACCTGGGCCCCGGCACCCTCGACGACCCCGAGTGGCGCATCCCCGACCGCCGCGCCGCCTACCTCAGCCGGGCCGCCGCCGCCCGGGCCGGCCTCTGGGGCAACCACGCCTACGAGGCCTCGTACGCGATGACCTACGACGACTCCGACGGCCGGCCCCTCACCGGCCTCCACGACTACACCCTGCGCTTCGACCAGCCGCCCCCGGCCGGGGCGTTCTGGTCCGTCACGATGTACTCCGTCCCGGACTACTACCTGGTGGAGAACCCGATCGACCGCTACTCGATCGGCGACCGCACCCCAGGACTGGTCCACGGCGAGGACGGCTCCCTCACCCTGACCCTCCGGCACGACCAGCCCGAGGACCCGACCGCCGCCGCCAACTGGCTCCCCACCCCACCCGGCGAGTTCCGCCCCATCCTCCGCATCTACCAACCCGAACCCGCCGTCCTGGACGGCACCTACCAAGTCCCCCCGATCCACCGCCTCTGACTCCCCCCGGGCCCACCCCGCCCCTGGACCCCAGCCCGCCAGCAAACCGGATCCCGCCGCGCACGCTGCGCCGCCATCTCGGACCTACCGCGCACACCCCGCGTGCCGCGCTGCCACCCCGGCCCCTGCCGTGCCCGCCCCGCCGCCACCCACCTCGGGCCCCACTCCGCACGCCCCGCCAGCACCTCGGATCCCGCCGCGCACGAGAAGTCGGGTGGGCCGACTTCTCGTGCGTTCCCGATTTTGCGGGCGGGATTATGGCGGTCGGTCTACATATTCGGCTCCTGGCCCGCCCTCGGCGCGCGCGAGAAGTCGGCCTGATCGACTTCTGGCGCGCTCCCGGCTTCGGGCTGGCCGGTGAAATATGCAGGTCGGTCTACAAATCCAGCCAGGCTGGGCCCTGTTACGCATGAGAAGTCGGCCGGGTCGACTTTTCGTGCATCCTCGGCCTGGGGCCTTGGAGAAGCACGCAGGTCGGTGTATTTGCCCGCTGGTGTTGCGTGGGAAGTCGGGTGGGCCGACTTCCTGTGCGGCCTTGCCGGCTACTGCGGGCGGGATTACGGCGGTCGGTCTACGTATTCGGCCCCTGGCCCGCCCCGCCGTGCACGAGAAGTCGGCCGGGTCGACTTCTCGCGCGCCCGTGCCCTCCGGGTGCCGGCCGGGAGGGAGGGCTGCCGCGTTGCGCGGGCCGTTAGTGCGGCGACGGGGAGGCCGTTGCCGTGCCCGTCGGATGTGGCGAGGAGCTCGTCGCTGTGCCCGAGGGGGACGGGGTGCTCGTCGGTGGGTCGGGGGGCGACGGGGACGCGGTGGGTGCCGCCGTGGGCGAGGTGGTGGTGGAACCGCTGGGCACCGGTGTCGCCGGAGTCGAGGACGGTGTCGACGACGGTGACGGATCGGCCGGGGAGGAGGCGGAGCCGCCTCGGTTGTGCGGCCCGCCCTCCAGGGTGACCACCGCCTGGGAGGGCGGCAGCGCGATCCGGGCGGTCCAGTGGGTCGTCGGTGCCTGGTCCTCGTCCACGGTGACGATCACGGTGATCCGCTGGCCGGGCGCCAGGGTGCCGGCGTCGCGGCTGAGCCGGAGCCAGCCGGCGTCCGTCACCGCGTGCCAACGGATCTCCGTGGCGCCGGAGTTGGTGAGGGTGAGGATGGTCCGGCTGCCGTACTCGCCGGCCTCGACGGTGAGCAGCCCGGCCGGGGCGGGCTCGCCGGTGCCCGTCGTGGAGGCCTGGTCGGCAGCCGGGGCCGGTGCGGCGACCAGGGTCGGGCTGCTGAGCGGGGTCGCGCCGTGGGCCGGGACCGGGATGGCCGCGCCCTGGAAGGTGAGCCGCGGAAAACCGGGAGGCAACGTTTCTGCATCGCTTGTGCCGACACCGCCCGCGACCATCCCGGGCCCGGCCCCCGCCAGTTCCATCCCGGGCATGCCGGGCGCACCCGCCCCAGCCGGGCCGTCCACCGCGGGCCGCGGCCGCTGCCCGGTCGGCTGCCCGGCCGCGTCCACCCGTACCGCCGACACCGAGGCCGCCGACCCCGACCCGACACCGCCCCGGTGCCCGGCCCAGAGAGCGATCACCGGCGCCGCCAGTACGGCCGCCAGCACGCCGGTGGTCACCACCCGCCGACGCACCGCCAACCCGCGCCCCGCGTCCGGCGCCCGGTGCCGGGGGAAGCCGCTCTGGTCGAACCGCAGCCCCGGCTCCGCGCCCCGAGCACCCGCTACCCGAGGACCCACAGCCCGAGCAGCCGCCGCCGGAGCGGCCGCCCCACCGGTGGCCGCGACGGCCCCGAGGAGGTCCGCCGGAGCCCGCAGCAGCGCCAACCCGGACAGCCCCGCCGCCCCCGCCGTACCCTCCGCCGCCTCGCCCGCGGCCACCCGTTCCGCCGTCCCCCGGCAGGTCGGGCAGTCCACCACGTGCTGCACCAGCTCCCGGCGCAGCGCCGGGCCGAGCACCCAGTCCCGCCAGGACTCCGCCCCGGCCCCGCCGAGCCGGTCCAGTTCCGGGCAGCTGCCCACGCCGAGCACCAGCAGCGCCGCCCTGGTCCGGGCGACCTCGGCCTCGGCCCCGGCCAGCAGCGCGCGGGTCCGTTCGAACGGCTGGCCCAGTACGGCCGCCACTTCGAGCGGGGTCAGCCGGTGCCGGACGGAGAGTTCCAGCGCCTCGCGCTGTTCCGGGTCGGTGCCGGCCGCCTCGGGCCAGGCGAGCGAGGAGAGCTCGCGCCGCCGTCGGGCCGCCTCGGCCTCGCCGGGCTCGGCCGGGGCGGTCCGCCCGGCCTCGGTACCGGTCGGACCCGGGGCGTCGCCGGCGAGCCGGCGCAGACAGCAGTACCGGGCGAGGGAGAACAGCCAGGCGCGCAGCAGCCCGGGCTCGGCCAGCCGGGCGCCGTGCCGTCGTGCCAGCTCGCGGACCTCGCGCAGGGCGTCGGCGGCCGCGTCGTGCTCGCAGAGCACCGAGAGGCAGTAGGTGAACAGGCCGTCCACCTGCCGGTCGTACGCCGCGAGCACGGCGGCGGTCCGCACCCCGGCCGACCCGGCCGACCCGCCGGACCCGCTCGACCCGGCAGGTCTACCCGACCTGCCCGGCCTGACCGATCGGGTCGACCGGGCAGGCCCGTCCGGCCCCACAGTTCTCGTCGTCACCCGTCCGACGGTAGAGAACGCGGACGGCTGACCCCGGCCATTCGCCGCGTATGTACTTCTTTCGGGTAACAACATCGCCCATCTGTGTGGACGCGCGGCCGGCCCGCCCGCGGACCCTGGTCGTCGGCCCCGACCCGGACCCGGACGCTGCCGCCGTTGTCGGACCCGGACGCTACGGTGGGCGGCATGCCTCCGCGTTCCAAGACCACCGCCAAGCCCCGCCCGGCGTACCGCTGCACCGAGTGCGGCAACCAGCTGCCCAAGTGGGTCGGCCGCTGCCCGGAGTGCAACGCCTGGGGCACGGTCGAGGAGTACGGCGCGGTGCCGATCCGCACCACGGCCGCCGGCCCGGTCAGCGCGCCCGCCCGCCCGATCGCCCAGGTGGACGGCCAGGTCGCGACGGCCCGTTCGACGGGCGTGCCGGAGCTGGACCGGGTGCTCGGCGGGGGCCTGGTGCCCGGCGCGGTGGTGCTGCTGGCCGGCGAGCCCGGCGTCGGCAAGTCCACCCTGCTGCTGGACGTCGCCGCCAAGGCGGCCACCGCGCAGCACCGCACGCTCTACGTCACCGGCGAGGAGTCGGCCGGCCAGGTCCGGCTGCGCGCGGACCGGATCAACGCCCTCTCCGAGCACCTCTACCTCGCCGCCGAGCAGGATCTCGGCGCGGTGCTCGGGCACATCGAGGCGGTCAACCCCGGCCTGCTGATCCTGGACTCGGTGCAGACCATCGCCTCCGCCGAGCTGGACGGCGCCCCCGGCGGCCCGGCGCAGGTCCGCGAGGTGGCGGGCGCGCTGATCCGGGCGTCGAAGGAGCGCGGCATGGCCACCCTGCTGGTCGGCCACGTCACCAAGGACGGCCAGATCGCCGGTCCGCGCCTGCTGGAGCACCTGGTGGACGTGGTGCTGAGCTTCGAGGGCGACCGGCACGCCCGGCTGCGGCTGATCCGCGGGGTCAAGAACCGCTACGGCGCCACCGACGAGGTCGGCTGCTTCGAGCTGCACGACGAGGGCATCGTCGGCCTGGCCGACCCGTCCGGCCTCTTCCTGACCAGGCGTGACAAGCCCGTCCCGGGCACCTGCCTCACCGTCACCCTGGAGGGCAAGCGCCCGCTGGTGGCCGAGGTGCAGGCGCTGATGGTGGATTCGCAGATCCCCTCCCCGCGGCGCACCACCTCGGGCCTGGAGTCCCCCCGGATCGCGATGATCCTGGCCGTGGTCGAGCGGCACGGCGGGGTGAAGCTCGGCAAGCAGGACATCTACACCGCGACGGTCGGCGGGGTGAAGCTGACCGAGCCCTCCGCCGACCTCGCGGTGGCGCTCGCGGTGGCCAGCTCCTCCACCGACACCCCGCTGCCCAGCAACCTGGTGGCGATCGGCGAGGTCGGCCTGGCGGGCGAGGTACGGCGGGTGACGGGTGTGCAGCGGCGGCTCGCCGAAGCGCACCGGCTGGGCTTCACCCACGCCCTGGTCCCGCCGGACCCGGGCAAGGTGCCGCCGGGCATGAAGGTGGTCGAGGTGGCCGACATCGGCGAGGCGCTACGGGCCATCCCGGGCCGCCGCCGTTCCGCCGCCAAGCCGCGCACCGAGCCGCGCGGTGAGGCACCGTCGGCGCCGCCGTCCCCGCGCTCCGCCCGGGCCGCGGACCGCCCGGCGGCGTACCCCGAGGAGCTGATGGACGGCTGGGAGCCGCTCGACTCCGACGAACTGCGCTGACCCAAGCCCTGCCGAGGCCACACACAGTTAGACTTTCCCCAGTCTCATTGGCCAGAAGGCAGTACCGAGCGGTACTGAGCGACAGAGCAACAGACCGCGGACCGGCGCACGGCGTGAGGCGCGCGGCACGGGTCGACCGGAGGAGTCACGTGGCAGCCAGCGACCGGGGGGCGGACAAGGCCTCCCGCGAGGAGGCCCTGCTGCGGGCCTCCCTCACCGCCATCGCGCCCGGTACCGCGCTTCGTGACGGCCTGGAGCGGGTCCTGCGGGCCAACACCGGCGGTCTGATCGTGCTGGGCTTCGACCGGACCGTCGAGTCCCTGTGCACCGGCGGCTTCGTCCTGGACGTCGAGTTCAGCGCCACCCGGCTGCGCGAGCTGTGCAAGCTGGACGGCGCGGTGGTGCTCGACAAGGACATCACCAAGATCGTCCGGGCCGGCGTGCACCTGATGCCGGACTCGACCATCCCGACCGACGAGACCGGCACCCGCCACCGCACCGCCGAGCGGGTCAACCGGCAGACGGGCTACCCGGTGGTCGCGGTCTCGCACTCGATGCGGCTGATCGCGATGTACGTCAACGGCACCCGCCGGGTGCTGGAGGACTCCACCACCGTCCTGTCCCGCGCCAACCAGGCGCTGGCCACCCTGGAGCGCTACAAACTGCGCCTGGACGAGGTGGCCGGAACGCTCTCCGCGCTGGAGATCGAGGACCTGGTGACGGTCCGGGACGTCACCGCCGTGGCCCAGCGCCTGGAGATGGTCCGGCTGATCGCCACCGAGATCGCCGGCTACGTGCTGGAGCTCGGCATCGACGGCCGACTGCTCTCGCTCCAGCTGGACGAGCTGATCGCGGGCGTGGAGCCGGAGCGCGAGCTGGTCGCCCGGGACTACTTCCCGGAGCGGGCCGCCAAGAAGGGCCGGACGGTCACCGAGGTGCTGGCCGACCTGGAGGCGCTCACCCACGCCGAGCTGCTGGACCTCCAGACCGTCGCCAAGGCGCTCGGCTACTCGGGCTCGCCGGAGTCGCTGGACTCGGCCGTCTCGCCGCGCGGCTACCGCCTGCTGGCGAAGATCCCGCGCCTGCCCAACACGGTCATAGAGCGCCTGGTCGAGCACTTCGGCGGCCTCCAGAAGCTGCTCGCCGCGAGCATCGACGACCTGCAGACCGTCGAGGGCGTCGGCGAGACCCGCGCCCGCTCGGTCCGCGAGGGCCTGTCCCGCCTTGCCGAATCGTCCATCCTGGAGCGCTACGTCTGACCGGACGCGCCACCGTACGGACACCCGAACACCGCGACGGCCCCCGGGGGAACCTCCCCGGGGGCCGTCGCGCGTCCGCACCGCACCCCGTCCGCCCCGCACCCCGTCCGCCCCGCACACTCCGTCCGCGTCCGCGTCCGCGTCCGCGTCCGCCGTCCGCCCCGCCCGGCACCCCGGACACGGCGGAGCCCCCAGCCGAGCGACGGCCGGGGGCTCCGAGGGAAGGTGACCGGTTCTCAGCCGTCCAGCCGGATCGAGGCCCGCGCCGAGACCTTGTCCCCGGAGAGCCCGGTGAGCTCCGCGAGCACCACGTAGGTGCCGCTCGGCGGCGGCGTCTGGTCGGCGGTCGCGCACTGCGGCTTGCTGCGGCTGCGGTCCCAGGTGAAGGTCTCGGTCTGGTTGCCGTTCGCGCCGAGCTGCACCCAGATGCTGCCCTTGTCGGTCGGGCAGTCGCCGGAGGACCAGACCCGGTCGTTGTTGCTGCCGCTCACCGTGATCACGGAGGCGGTGCGGCCCAGGTCCACCCGGCAGTTGGTGCCGGAGGAGTTCTTGACCGTCAGCGCCAGTCGGGGCTTGTCCTTGGGCTGGTACGAGTTCTGGGTGCCGGCCAGCTCCAGCGCCACCTGCGAGGAGGCGCAGACCGGCAGCGCCATGACCTCGGGGGTGTTCACCGGCGGAGCGCCGCCGCCCGTACCGCCGGAGCCGCCCGTGCCGCCACCGGTGCCGCCGCCGGTCGCCGGCGCGGCGCCGCCCCCGGGGGCCGGGTTGGCCCCGCCGGCGCCGGTGCCGCCGCTGAGGTTGACCTCGGTGCCGCCACCGCCCGCCACCGGTCCGCCCCCGGAGCCGCCGCCCGGGCGCGCCGCGGGGCCGCTCGGTGAGGCGCCGGGCGTGATCGCCTGAGCCGGTGTCTGGTTCTGGGACTGGGAGGGAACGGCCTGTGCGGCGTTGCCCGGTGAGCCGCCGTCACCGCCCCCGCCCTGATCGATCATCAGCCAGGCGATCAGGGCGACGACCGCCGCGACGGCGACGAGCACGATGACGCGCCGACGCCAGTAGATCGAGGCCGGCAGTGGTCCGACGGGTTGACGCAGAGAAGGCACGACCAAACTCTACGAGACTGTGTGTGGCGATTGACTCACCAACACCGCACAGTCGCCCCTTCCTTCACATGATCCGCCATTTGATCCGTTCGAGCGAGCCCCAATCGGACGATTTCCGGGCGGCCCCCCGGTCGGTCCGGAGCAGACTGATCCACTTCGGCCCGGTCGGCGGGCATGGGAGGATCGAAGGGCCATGACTGCCATCACCGCCCCTGCCACCGCCGCCGACGCCGCCCGGCCGCCGATGCCCCTGCCGCTGTTCCACTCGACCGTCCTGGACTGGTACGAGGCGAGCAAGCGGGACCTGCCCTGGCGGACCCCCGACACCACGCCCTGGGCGGTCATGGTGAGCGAGTTCATGCTCCAGCAGACCCCGGTCAAGCGCGTGCTGCCCGCCTGGGAGGCCTGGCTCACCCGCTGGCCGACCCCGGCCGACCTCGCCGCCGACGCGCCCGGCGAGGCGGTCCGGATGTGGGGCCGGCTGGGCTACCCGCGCCGGGCGCTGCGCTTGCACGCGGCCGCGGTGGCGATCACCGAGCAGCACGACGGCGAGGTCCCGGACGACCACGCCACCCTGCTCTCGCTGCCCGGCGTGGGGGAGTACACCGCCGCCGCCGTCGCCTCCTTCGCCTTCCGCCAGCGGCACGTGGTGCTGGACACCAACGTCCGCCGGGTCTTCGCCCGCGCGGTGACCGGCGTCGAGTACCCGGCCCAGGCCACCACCGCCGCCGAGCGCCGCACCGCCACCGCGCTGCTGCCGGACGACGCCGAGACGGCCGCCACCTGGGCGGTCGGCGTGATGGAGCTGGGCGCGCTGGTCTGCACCGCCCGCGGCCCGGAGTGCGGGGACTGCCCGCTGTTCACCACCTGCGCCTGGCAGCGGGCCGGCCGCCCGCCGTACGAGGGCCCGGCCCGGCGCGGCCAGTCCTACGAGGGGACGGACCGCCAGGTGCGCGGCAAGCTGCTCGCGGTGCTGCGCGAGGCGCACGGGACGGTGCCGCAGGCCCGGCTGGACGCGGTCTGGCCGGACTCGGTGCAGCGGGCCCGGGCGCTGGACGGCCTGGTGGCGGACGGCCTGGTCGAGCCGGTCGAGCAGGGCGTCTACCGGCTGCCCCAGTAGGCGGCGGAACACGAGGGCGCCCCCGGGAGAGGACCTCCCGGGGGCGCCTTCGTGCGCGGGGACCGTCAGACGGCCGCCGCCTCCAGCGAGGACTCGGCCGGAGCCTCGCCCTTGCCGGTGCCGCGCAGCGGCACCTCGCGGAGGAACACCGCCGCGGCGATCGCGATCACGGCCACCCCGGCGCCCCACAGGAAGACGGTGTGCATGCCGTTGGACACCGCGTGGTGGTAGGCGTCCTGGACGGGCGCGGGCAGTGCGCGCATCGCGGCCGGGCTCATCTGGCCCGGGTCCTTCGCGCCGCCCGCCGAGGCCTGCTCGCCGAGCCGCTCCTTCATGGTGTCGGCCACCCGGTTGTTGAACAGCGCGCCGAACAGCGCGACACCGAAGGAGCCGCCGATGGTGCGGAACAGCGTGGCGGTGGAGCTGGCCACGCCCATGTCCTTGAGCTCGACGCTGTTCTGCGCGACCAGCATGGTGATCTGCATCAGGAAGCCCATGCCGGCGCCGAGCACGACCATCCAGCAGGCCGAGGTGAAGCTGCTGGTCCCGACGCCCATGGTGGAGAGCAGGATCATGCCGCCGGTCATCACGATGGTGCCGATGATCGGGTAGATCCGGTACTTACCGGTCTTGGTGACGGCCTGGCCGACCACCAGCGAGATCACCAGCATGCCGAACATCATCGGCATCAGCAGCAGGCCGGAGTTGGTGGCCGAGGCGCCCTGGACGATCTGCTGGTAGAGCGGCAGGAAGACGGTCGAGCCGAACATCACGAAGCCGACGATGAAGCCGATGATCGAGACCAGGGTGAAGTTCAGGTTGCGGAACAGGCTCAGCGGGAGCATCGGCTCCTCGACCCGCTGCTCCACGTAGCAGAAGGCGATCAGCGAGGCGGCGGAGAGCGCGGCCAGGCCGAGGATCTCCTTGGAGCCCCAGGCGTACTGCTGGCCGCCCCAGGTGGTGATCAGCACCAGCGAGGTGATGCCGACGGTGAGCAGGATGGCGCCCAGGTAGTCGATCTTGGCGGTGCTGCGGACCTTCGGCAGCTTCAGGGTGACGACGACAACGGCGAGTGCGACGACGCCGAGCGGCAGGTTGATGTAGAAGGTCCAGTGCCAGCTCAGGTGGTCGGTGATGAAGCCGCCGACCAGCGGGCCGCCGATGGTGGCGAGGGCCATCACGGCGGCGAACATGCCCTGGTACTTGCCGCGGTCGCGCGGCGGGACGAGCGCGCCCATGATCGACATGACGCCGACCATCAGACCGCCGGCGCCCAAGCCCTGCACGGCGCGGAAGCCGATCAGCTCGTTCATGTTCTGCGACAGGCCGGACAGCGCCGAGCCCACCAGGAAGATCACGATCGAGGTGAGGAAGGTGCCCTTGCGGCCGTACATGTCGCCGAGCTTGCCCCAGATCGGGGTGGAGGCGGCGGTCGCCAGGGTGTACGCGGTGACCACCCAGGACAGGTGCTCGGCACCGCCGAGGTCGCCGACGATGGTCGGCATCGCGGTGCCGACGATCAGGTTGTCGAGCATGGCCAGCAGCATGGTGACGACCAGGCCGACCATCACGAGGCGGATCTCGCGGGGCGACCGCGGCTGCTCCTCCTCGGTCGTCTTGTCCTCCGGCACCGGGCCGGCGGTCTTGGACTGTGACATGAGGTGGGGTCTCCCGGAGGGTGGTTCGGACGGAGCGTCGTGCCGTGCGGCGGCTCACTTACTTGTCGCCCGGCTAGTTTATCGACCGTCGGCACGGTAGGTTGTTTCCTAGCCGGTCGTCAAGCCAGTTTCCCGACCGGCCTTCTGGGCAGGGAGAATGGGCCCGGGGCGGACACCGCTCCGGGGTCCGCAGTAGTCACCGACGCAGTCATGAGGCAGGCCATGGGCACTCCGCACAGCCCCCGCAGCGACACCCGGGCTCGCATCATCGAGGTGTCACTGGAGCTCTTCGCCGAGCAGGGCTACGAGCAGACCTCACTGCGCGAGATCGCCGACCGCCTGGGCGTCACCAAGGCCGCGCTCTACTACCACTTCAAGACCAAGGACGACATCGTCCTGGGCATCGTCGAGCGGATGGCCGCGCCGATCGACGAGTCCATCGCGTGGGGCCGCAAGCAGGCCTGGAGCCCGGAGATGCGCGACGAGCTGATCCGCCGCTTCGCGGACGGGATGGCCGAGCGGGCCCCGCTGCTGCGCTTCTTCCACGAGAACCAGCCCGCGCTGCGCGAGTCCCCGGCCGGGCTGGCCTTCAGGGACCGCATGATCACCATGATGCAGCTGGTGCACGGGCCGGGGGCGGACTTCCACGACCGGCTCCGGGCCGCGATGGCGCTGTTCACCGTCCACTCGTCGCTGTTCCTGCTCAAGCAGGACAAGGCGGACTGCGGCCACACCCCGAACGTGTGGGGCGAGCAGCCGCCCCCCGCCGGCCTGGACGAGGCGATCGGGGCGGCCCGGGACATCGCGCTGGAGATCGGCGCCGGGATCAGCCACCCCGCCCGCACCACCGGTTGAGGGCGCCGGTCCCGCAGGGCCCGGCGCCCGGGGCGGCTCAGAAGTCCGTGACGCCGTGCCCCGCCAGGTACGCGATCGGGTTGACCACCGCGCCGTAGCGGTTGCTGGTGCGGATCTCGAAGTGCAGGTGCGGGCCGGTCGAGTTGCCGGTGCTCCCGGACAGCCCGATCCGCTCGCCCGCGGACACCCGCTGGCCCGCCGAGACGGTGACCGAGGACATGTGGGCGTACTGCGCGAAGTGCCCGTCCGCCAGCCGCAGCACGACCTCCTTGCCGTACGCGCCGTCCCAGCCGGCCGACACCACGCTCGCGTCGCCGACCGCCAGCAGCGGCGTGCCCGGGGAGACCGCGAAGTCCACCCCGGTGTGGTACCCGGCGGCGTAGCTGCGGTTGGCCTTCCCGTACGGGTTGCTGGTCGGCGCGTTCGGCACCGGCGCCGACCACCCGGGAGTCGGTGCGGGCCCGGGCTCCGGCGCGGGTCCGGCCTCCGGGGCCGGCTCGTCGGCGGGCTCCGGCTCCGGTGCCGGCGGTTCGAACGGCAGCAGGTTGGGCGCCACCGTCACGAACTCCTGCGCCGAGTCGCCGTCGTCGGGCAGCTTGTACGGGCTGGGGCCGGCCACCTGGACCAGCCCCGCGCTCGGCACCTCCGCCCGCGGCACGGTGAAGGCCGAGCTGCCCGGCGTGGTGGGCCGTACGGTCTGCGCCGAGGCCGTGCCCGGGGTGGCCACCAGCAGCACGCCGGCGAGCAGCGTGGCGACCGCTCCGGCCGAGGCCAGCGCGTGGTCGTGCTCGGCCCGCTGACGGCTGCCGGGCAGGGTGGTGTGCCGGGGCGCCCCGAGGGCGCGCAGCGGCGCGGCCTGGGTGCGGACGGCGTGGCCGATCCGGGGCTGCCAGACGGCGGCCCGGGCCGCCGCCTGGGCGGCGAGCCGGCGCAGGGCCGGCCCCACGGGTGGGACGGTGGACATCTGCCGTACCTCACGGATCGTACGAGGGCAGCACGAAGCGCCCGTTCGGGCGCGTGCTGAGCGGGGGACCACTCAGGTGTAACGGTCACCGGGCGGAGTCCCAAACGCGGTGATGTACTACGGCGTGTAGTCATCGTGGCGCCGGAGATTCAAACCGACGGAGCAATGATCATGAGATCGGATCGCGCATGACCGCTCCGGGCCGTCCGCCACTTCCCCGGCCCCGCTACTACCGCCGGTCGTACCGTGCCGGAGGCCTGTGACCAGCACCACGCGCGGCCGGGGTTTCGCGCGCTCGAACCGCTTTCCGTCCGCACCGCTGACCGGTCCGGCCCGCTGCGGGACCATCGAGCCATGTATGGCAACAGGAGCGAAGACACCGACGCCGGTGACCGCCCGAGCCTGCCGGACCGCCGCTTCGCCGCCCTGCGCGGCTGCGAACGGCTGCTGTCCGGGGCCCGGCCGCAGAGCATCCGCGAACGCCTCGCCGACCTGGCCGGCCCGCCGCCGGGCGCCGCCCCCGACCCGGACGGAGCCCCCGACCCGGACGCCGCCCCCGAGCCGCACGGCGCCCCCGACCTGGACGGCCGCCCGGACCAGTACGGCGACGGCGTGGTCCGCACCCTGGAGCACCGGGTCGCCGAGCTGCTCGGCACCGAGGACGCGGCCTTCTTCCCGACCGGCACGATGGCCCAGCAGATCGCCCTGCGGATCCACGCCGAGGCCGCCGGGTGCCGCACCGTGGTCACCCACCCGCTGGCCCACACCGACCGGCACGAGCGGCACGCGCTCGGCGTGCTGTCCGGGCTGCGCAGCCTCTGGCCGACCGCCGAGCCGCGCCAGCCCACCGCCGAGGAGCTGCGCGCCTTGGACGAGCCGTACGCCGCGCTGAGCCTGGAGCTGCCGCTGCGCGACGCCGGGTTCGTGCTGCCCGGCTGGCCGGAGCTGGTGGAGCTGGCCGCGGTGGTGCGGGAGGAGCACGGCGCGGCGCTGCACCTGGACGGCGCCCGGATCTGGGAGTCCGCGGTCGCCCTCGGCCGGCCGCTGCCGGAGCTCGCCGGCCTGGCCGACTCGGTCTACGTCTCCTTCTACAAGACGCTCGGTGGGATCAGCGGCGCCGCGCTGGCCGGCCCGGGCGGCTTCGTCCGCACCGCCCGGGCCTGGCGGCACCGCTACGGCGGCCAGCTCTACCAGCAGTGGCCGTTCGCGCTCGCCGCGCTGGCCGGGCTGGAGCGAGAACTGCCGCGGCTGGCCGGGTACGTGGCGCACGCCCGGACGGTCGCCGGGGCGCTGGCCCGGGCGTTCGCCGCCGTCCCCGGCGCCCGGGTGCACCCGGCCCCGCCGCACACCCACCAGTTCCAGCTCTGGCTGCCGTACCCGGTCGGGGAGTTGGAGGAGGCCGGGTTGGGGCTGGCCGAGGACACCGGGATCGGGCTGTTCGGCGCCTGGCGCGCGGGCGGGCCGCCGGGGCTGTCGGTGACCGAGGTCACGGTCGCCGCGTCCGCCCTCGACTGGACCGCCGCCGACGTCGCGGTGGCTTCCGCCGCCTTCCTGGACCGGCTGCCGGCCGTCCGGGCCTGACAAAGCGTCCGGCCCGCCCCCGCGCGCTGCGGGGACGGGCCGGACGTGGAGTTGTCAGAGCTGCCTGGTCACAGGCCGCTCGCTACCCGGGGGGCGACGATCAGAAGTTGTCGACCGGGCGGACCCGGATCCAGGTCTCCAGGTAGTTCGAGGACTCGTTCTCGACCTCGATGCTGGTCCCGGTCTTCGGGACGTTGACACCGCTGTACGGGTTGTCCTTGTTCCACCACGACTTCAGGTCGTTGAACTCGTCGACGCCCTTGGCCTTCGGGATGACGGTCTCGACGCCGGCCTTGTGCAGGGTCAGACCGGAGGTGCGGCGCGAGCCGAAGGTGGAGTCGTAGCCCTGCATGCGCGGACGCATCAGGGTGCCGTCGGTCCACTTCAGCGGAGCCGGGTGCGAGTCGACCGGCAGGATCAGGCCCTGGCCCGGGTGGGCGCTGACGTTGTTGTCGGTCTGCGACTCGTCCCAGTACCAGATCAGCAGGCCGGGCTGGTACGAGTAGTGCTCGACCCAGTTCGGCTTGTCGGCGAAGCCGAAGTTGTACGGGCCGGTCTTCAGGGTCTGGTCGAAGGACACGTACTGCCGGTTCTCCGCGATGTAGTACTGCGCGTAGTCCTTGGTGTACGAGCCGCCGAAGCGGGAGAACCCGTCGGCCACCCAGCCGTTGTCACCGTTCTCGACGTCGTCGCTGAACACGGTGGCGCCGTCGGCGACGACCGCGATGTTGTCCAGCGTCAGGCCGCGGAAGTGCAGGCCGCCGTCGGTGGTGTTGTGGTAGCGGAACTTGACCTTCTGGCCCGCGTAGGCGTCCAGGTTGAAGGACAGGTCGCCCCAGGCGGCCACCTGGCCGCTGATGGCCGGACGGCCGTTCTCGCGCGGCAGCGCGGTCCCGTTCCAGGTGCCGTCGACGACGGTCCAGGTCTTGCCGCCGTCGGTGGAGACCTCGCCGAACGCGTAGTCGAAGTCCTGCTCCAGCTCGTACCAGGCCTTGGCGTTGATGCTGGCCTTGGTCTTGCCGGTCAGGTCGATGTCACGGGTGAGCGTGACGTTCAGGTTGTCGGCGCTGCCGCTCCACCACTCACCGGTGCCGCCGAACGGCTTGTTGATCTCGGTGGTGATGCTCTTCTTCGGCAGGTCGACGATCAGACCCTGCGGCAGGTTGCTGTTGTACTCCGCCGGGCCGATGTGGTGGGTCGACTCGGTGCCCGCCTTGGCGTGGTCGGCCTTCAGCCAGCCCAGCTTGTACTTGCTCCAGGCGTCGAGGTCGTTCGGCATGTCGCCGATGCTGTCCTTGCCCTCGCCGAGCCAGGAACCGGAGGACATCAGCGACCAGAAGCCGACCGAGTTGTCGATGCCCTTGCCGGCGGTGTCGTAGAGGTCCGGCAGACCGAGGTCGTGGCCGTACTCGTGGGCGAAGACGCCGAGGCCGCCGTTCTCCGGCTGCATCGTGTAGTCGCCGATCCACAGGCCGCTGTTGCCGACCTGGACGCCGCCGAGCTTGTTGCCCTCGGGACCGGCCGTGCCCTGCAGGTTGCCGTAGACGTACGAGCGGTGCGCCCACAGGGCCTTGCTGCCCTGCTTGCCGCCACCGGCCGACTTGTCCTCGCCGGCGTGCACGATCTGGAAGTGGTCGATGTACCCGTCGGGCTGGTTGAAGTTCCCGTCGTGGTGCGAACCGTAGCGGTCCCACTGGTCGTACTGGGCCAGCGTGGCCTTGATCTGGGCCTCGGTCTGGCCCTTGGCCTGCTGGTCCTTGTACCAGATGTCCACGGCGTCGCGGATCAGGTCCTGGGCGCTGGCGCAGACGTTGGAGCCGCAGTAGTCGGAGCCGTACCGGGCCTCGTTCCACGGCACCCGGACCCAGTCCGAGACCACGCCGTCGACCGAGTAGCGGCCCGAGGACTGCTTCTCGTAGTAGGTCTTCAGCGAGGGCTTGTCCTTGGCGAAGTACAGGTCCTGGTAGTGCTGCTGGTTGTAGTCGGCCTGCCACTCGGTCGAGTTGTTGGTGGCCGGGTCCGGCTTCTCGATCTCGTTGTGCTTGGGGCCGGCCTCGCCGCCGTACTTGACCTTGCCGTCCGGCGTCTTGGTGGTGTTGTCCACCTGGTCACCGAAGTCGACCAGGATGGTGAAGATCTTGTCCGTGCGCTCGCGAGCGAGCTCGACGTACTTGTCCTTGCCGAGCTTCACGCTGGTGCTGCCGTTGTGCTGCTCGACCTCGGCGGTGCCGTTGAGGAGCTTCTCGGTGGCGGCCTTCTGCTCCGCCTCCACCTTCGCGGTCAGCGGACCCGGAAGGTTGTGCTCGGTGTTCTGGACGGCGTCGGCCGGGTCCCGCGGGACCGGGGCCGAGCCGGCGGCGACGGCGGAGGCCGGGAACAGGCCCGTGCCGAGCGCGACTATGACCGCTGCGGCCGTGGCAGCCGCAGCGGTTCTCCTGGTGTTCTTCAACGTTGTGACGTCCTCCCCGACCAGGGCCCAGCTCTTGGCCAAAGCCCGGCAAACCAAAATGAAAGACAGGTGGACGTCATTTGATCCAAGCGTGCACGGAAAAGATAGACCTTGACCATGACATGGTCACGGCGCTATCCTCCGCGACTTCCCATCATCTGACCGCCTGTCAACCGTATGTTCGTGAAAGGTCGGTGAGAAACCGAGCGCACCCGCACCAGCCAGCGCGGGGGCCAGCCGACCCGGCCCGCACCGGTTCGGCTGGCGACGGGAGCGAACGCACCGAGCCCCCGGCGTCAACGCCGGGGGCTCGGTGGCTGTGAAGTTGTCTGTTAAAAGTTGGGTTACTTCGTCAGGTCCGGACCGGACGAGGCGACCGCGGCCGGGGTGTCCGCGACGGCCGACTTCTCCTCGCCGCGGAAGGTGAACTTGGCTTCCTTGCCCTCGCCCTCGACGTCGACGACGACGATGTGGCCGGCCCGCAGCTCGCCGAAGAGGATCTTCTCGGAGAGGTGGTCCTCGATCTCGCGCTGGATGGTGCGGCGCAGCGGACGGGCACCCAGGATCGGGTCGTAGCCGCGCTTGGCCAGCAGCTTCTTGGCCTCGACGCTGAGCTCCAGGCCCATGTCCTTGTCCTTGAGCCGCTCGTCCACCTTGTCGATCATGAGGTCGACGATCTGGATGATGTCTTCCTCGGACAGCTGGTGGAACACCACGATGTCGTCGACACGGTTCAGGAACTCGGGGCGGAAGTGCTGCTTGAGCTCCTCGCCGACCTTCGCCTTCATCCGCTCGTACCCGGTCTGGGTGTCACCCGCGGCCGCGAAGCCGAGGTTGAAGCCCTTCGAGATGTCCCGGGTGCCGAGGTTGGTCGTCATGATGATGACGGTGTTCTTGAAGTCGACCACGCGGCCCTGGGAGTCGGTCAGGCGACCGTCCTCCAGGATCTGCAGCAGCGAGTTGAAGATGTCCGGGTGGGCCTTCTCGACCTCGTCGAAGAGGACGACCGAGAACGGCTTGCGGCGGACCTTCTCGGTCAGCTGGCCGCCCTCCTCGTAGCCCACGTAGCCGGGCGGGGAGCCGAACAGCCGGGAGACGGTGTGCTTCTCGGAGAACTCGGACATGTCGAGCGCGATCAGCGCGTCCTCGTCGCCGAACAGGAACTCCGCCAGCGTCTTGGACAGCTCCGTCTTACCGACACCGGACGGGCCGGCGAAGATGAACGAACCGCCGGGGCGCTTCGGGTCCTTGAGGCCCGCACGGGTGCGCCGGATGGCCTGGGAGAGCGCCTTGATGGCGTCCTTCTGGCCGATGACGCGCTTGTGCAGCTCGTCCTCCATGCGCAGCAGGCGGGACGTCTCCTCCTCGGTCAGCTTGAAGACCGGGATGCCGGTGGCGGTGGCCAGGACCTCGGCGATGAGCTCCTCGTTGACCTCCGCGACGACGTCCATGTCGCCGGCCTTCCACTCCTTCTCGCGCTTGGCCTTGGCCTGCAGGAGCTGCTTCTCGTCGTCGCGCAGGGACGCGGCCTTCTCGAAGTCCTGCGCGTCGATCGCGCTCTCCTTCTCGCGGCGCACGTCGGCGATCTTCTCGTCGAACTCGCGCAGGTCCGGCGGCGCGGTCATCCGGCGGATGCGCATTCGGGAGCCGGCCTCGTCGATCAGGTCGATCGCCTTGTCCGGCAGGAAGCGGTCCGAGATGTACCGGTCGGCCAGGGTGGCGGCGGCGACCAGGGCGGAGTCCGTGATGGAGACCCGGTGGTGGGCCTCGTAGCGGTCGCGCAGACCCTTGAGGATCTCGATGGTGTGGGGCAGCGAGGGCTCGGCGACCTGGATCGGCTGGAAGCGGCGCTCCAGCGCGGCGTCCTTCTCCAGGTGCTTGCGGTACTCGTCCAGGGTGGTGGCACCGATGGTCTGCAGCTCGCCACGGGCCAGCATCGGCTTGAGGATGCTGGCGGCGTCGATGGCGCCCTCGGCGGCGCCCGCGCCGACCAGGGTGTGCAGCTCGTCGATGAACAGGATGATGTCGCCGCGGGTGCGGATCTCCTTGAGCACCTTCTTCAGGCGCTCCTCGAAGTCACCGCGGTAGCGCGAGCCGGCCACCAGGGCGCCCAGGTCCAGCGTGTAGAGCTGCTTGTCCTTGAGCGTCTCCGGGACCTCGCCCTTGACGATCGCCTGGGCCAGGCCCTCGACCACGGCGGTCTTGCCGACGCCGGGCTCACCGATCAGCACCGGGTTGTTCTTGGTGCGGCGGGACAGCACCTGCATGACCCGCTCGATCTCCTTCTCGCGCCCGATGACCGGGTCGAGCTTGGCCTCGCGGGCGGCCTGGGTGAGGTTGCGGCCGAACTGGTCCAGGACCAGCGAGGTCGACGGGGTGCCCTCGGCGGGCCCGCCGGCCGTGGCCGACTCCTTGCCGCCGCCGGTCTGGTAGCCGGAGAGCAGCTGGATGACCTGCTGGCGCACCCGGTTGAGGTCGGCGCCCAGCTTCACCAGGACCTGGGCAGCGACGCCCTCGCCCTCGCGGATCAGGCCGAGCAGGATGTGCTCGGTGCCGATGTAGTTGTGGCCGAGCTGAAGGGCCTCGCGGAGCGAGAGCTCCAGGACCTTCTTCGCCCGGGGGGTGAAGGGAATGTGACCGGACGGGGCCTGCTGGCCCTGGCCGATGATCTCCTCGACCTGCTGGCGAACGGCCTCAAGAGAAATCCCGAGGCTCTCCAGGGCCTTGGCGGCGACGCCCTCGCCCTCGTGGATCAGACCCAGGAGGATGTGCTCGGTGCCGATGTAGTTGTGGTTGAGCATCCGGGCTTCTTCCTGAGCCAGGACGACAACCCGCCGCGCGCGGTCGGTGAACCTCTCGAACATCGTTTATCGCTCCTCAGAGCGGTCGGGCAGTTCGGGGTCCGTCCCCGCCCTGTCCTTCCGCATGCTAGTCCCGCTCAGCGGCGCGGCCCACGGATTCACTCCCCGGTAGAGGAGCGAGATGCTGCGCGACCAGCCGACACCAATCCCAACCTGGTGTTGGGAAACGGTGTTCCCACAGGTGGGCCGGATGCACCGGATTCCGCTACGCCATCGGCGAACACGTGCCGCCGACGCCGCCGCCGGAACCCCTCCGGCCGGTCGCACATACTGCCCCTGGACGGGCCGAAGAACCCGTCCACCTGCATTCATACCCGGTATCGGGGCGGTTCTCGCGCAGTTTCCGCGGTGGCGGTGTTCGCCCGGCGAGAAGTCGGGCCGCGGTGACGGCGGTTCGACGGCGGACGGGGTGCCGGGCACGTCGCCCCGGTGCCGTCCGCGTTGCCGCTTCGCCCCTACAGCGTCGCACGGCCCGTGATTGTTCCGCCGCCCGAGCCGCTGCCCGAGCCGCTGCCCGAGCCGCTGCCCGGGACGGCCCCCGGGGCCGGCCGCGGCGGGCTCCTCCGGGTACGCGCCGCGGGGCGCGGAGGAGACTCCTCCGCGCCCCGTGCGTGTGATGGTGGCGGCCGTCCCCGGCCGCCGGGCCCCGCACCCGCTCCGGCGGGCCCGCGGCGCCGGGATCAGGACGCGTTGGCCTTCTCGTAGGCCTCGCGGACGTTGCTCGGAACGCGGCCGCGGTCGTTGACCTCCAGGCCCTGCTCCTTGGCCCACGCGCGGATCTTGGCGGTGTCCGGGGCGCCGCCGCCGGCCGGACGCGCCGCGGTGCCGCGGCCCGGACGACGGGCACCGGCGAGCCGGCCGCTCTGCTTGCGGCCCTTCTCCACGTACGGCGCCAGCAGGCCGCGGAGCTTGTCCGCGTTGGCGCTCTTCAGGTCGATCTCGTAGGCAACGCCGTCGAGGGCGAACGTCACCGTCTCGTCCGCCGAACCGCCGTCGAGATCGTCTTCAAGAATGACCTGCACCCTCTGTGCCACGGGCTTCCCTTTCCGCTAAACGACCCATTGCCTAAGGAAAGGAAAGCGCCTTTCTCCGGAAAACACAAACCCTTGACCCGGTTGGAGCGGCTCAGAGGTGCAGCAGCATGCGCGAGTTGCCCAGTGTGTTGGGCTTCACCCGCTCCAGGTCGAGGAACTCGGCGACGCCTTCATCGTACGAGCGGAGGAGTTCTTCATAGACATCCGTAGCGATCGCCGCCGGGTCTGTCGTACCATCATCGGTTTCCTGGACCTCGCCGATCTCGACGAAACCGTGTTTCGCGAAGAACGCGACCTCGAACGTCAAGCAGAAAATCCGACGGACGCCCAGCCAGCGCGCGGTCTGCACCAGCTTCTCCAGCAGCAGGTGCCCGATCCCGGTGCCCCGGGCGACCGGATCCACCGCGAGCGTGCGGACCTCGGCGAGGTCCTCCCACATCACGTGCAGTGCGCCGCAGGCCACCACCACGCCGTTGTCGTCCCGTTCCGCGACCCAGAACTCCTGGACGGATTCGAACAGTGTGACTGTGGGCTTGTCCAGCAGAATGCCGTCGCGTGAGTAGGTGTCGATGAGCCTGCGCACTGCCCGCACGTCCGTGGTCCGCGCCCGGCGGATGGTGACCTCCATGGTCGGGACGTTATCGCGCCGCTCCCGGTTCCGTCCCACCGGTATCCGGTCCGCCGTCCGCGGAATCCGCGCCGGCCGGATCGGGCGGGAACAGAGCGGCCACCCGCAAGGCGTCCCGGAGCGCTTCGCGTTGCTCGGGCGACATCAGGCCGAAGAAGTGCACCAGGGCCGCCGCCGGATTGTCACCGGTGGCCCAGGCGTCGTTCATCAGGGCCGCCGTGTACGCCTCACGCGAGGAGACCGGTTCATAACGATAGGCCCGGCCGACCCGCTCGCGGCGCAGCCAGCCCTTTCTGTGGAGCTTGTCCAGGACGGTCATCACCGTGGTGTACGCGATTTCGCGTTCCGACCGCAGATCCAGGAGAACCTCGCGAACCGTGACCGGTCGGTTCCACTGCCACACCCGGGTCATGATGGCGTTCTCAAGTTCGCCGAGTTGCCGGACCATAGTGCGGCCAGGATAGGGAGTGAATGGGGCAAATCTTGTGAAGTGCGCCAAACCGGCGCGCCGCCACCCCCGGGAATCGGGAATGGCGGCGCGCCGGTCGTTCGGGGCGGCTGACGGGGTCAGTCGAGGTCTTCCTTGGCCCGCTGGGCCCCGCCCTGGCTGCGGACGATGGCCCGCACCAGGAATCCGAAGCCGATCGCCATGACCAGCGGCGGCACGATCGCGCTGACGTAGTCCATCAGGTCACTCCTCCTCGGTCTTCTCCGCCGTCGCGGCGGAAGCCTTCGGCTCCGGCTTCACCAGCGGGAAGAGCACCGTCTCCCGGATGTTCTTGCCGGTCAGCAGCATGATCAGGCGGTCCACGCCGAGGCCGAGGCCACCGGTCGGGGGCATCGCGTACTCCAGGGCGCGCAGGAAGTCCTCGTCCACCTGCATCGCCTCGACGTCGCCGCCGGCCGCCAGCAGCGACTGGGCGGTGAGGCGGGCGCGCTGCTCGACCGGGTCGACCAGCTCGGAGTAGGCGGTGCCGATCTCGGTCCCGAAGATCACCAGGTCCCACTTCTCGGCCACGCCGGGCCGCGAGCGGTGCTGGCGGGTCAGCGGGGAGACCTCGGTCGGGTAGTCCTTGATGAAGGTCGGCCGGACGGCGTTCTCCTCCAGCAGGCGCTCGACCATCTCCAGCACGATCTGACCGTGGCCCCAGTCCTTCTCGAACGGGATGCCGTGCTCGGCGGCCAGCTTGCGCAGCTCCTCGACGCCGGTCTCCGGGGTGACCTCGACGCCCAGGCGGGCCGAGATGCCCGGGTAGACGCCGATCTCCTCCCACGGCTCGGCCAGGTCGATCTCGTGCTCGACGCCGTGCGCGTCCACGCCCCTGATCACCGTGGTGCCCAGCGCGTCCCGGGCCGCGTTGACGATCGTCTCGCGGATCAGCTCGGCCTGGGTGTCGTAGTCGCCGTACGCCTCGTACGACTCCAGCGAGGTGAACTCCGGGTTGTGGGTGGAGTCCGCGCCCTCGTTGCGGAAGTTGCGGTTGATCTCGAAGACCTTCTCGGCGCCGCCGACCACCAGCCGCTTGAGGTACAGCTCGGGGGCGATGCGCATGTAGAGGTCGATGTCGTACGCGTTGATGTGGGTCTTGAACGGACGCGCGTTGGCGCCGCCGTGCACCGGCTGGAGCATCGGGGTCTCGACCTCGATGTAGCCGCGGTCCTCGTAGGTGCGGCGGATCGAGCGGACGACCTTGCTGCGCAGGTGCAGGATCTCGCGGGCCTCGGGGTTGACGATCAGGTCCACGTAGCGCTGGCGGACCCGGGCCTCCGGGTCGGTCAGGCCCTTGTGCTTGTCCGGCAGCGGACGCAGGCACTTGGCGGTGAGCTCCCAGCGGTCCACCATCACGGACAGCTCGCCGCGCTTGGAGGTGATCACCTCGCCCTCGACGCCGACCTGGTCGCCGAGGTCGATGTCGGCCTTCCAGGCCGCCAGCCGCTCCGGGCCCAGCTTGTCGAGGGAGAACATCACCTGGAGGTCGCCGGTGCCGTCGCGCAGGGTGGCGAAGCAGAGCTTGCCGCCGGTGCGGGAGAGGATCACGCGGCCGGTGACGCCGGCCCGCTCGCCGGTCGCGGTGTCCGGCTCCAGGTCGGGGTGCTTGGCACGCAGGTCCGCGATGGTGGTGGTGCGGGGGAAACCGACCGGGTACGGGTCGACACCGGCCGCCCGGAGCCGGTCGAGCTTCTCGCGCCGGACGCGCATCTGCTCGGGAAGGTCGTCGGTCGCGGGAACAAGGCTCTGATCGCTCACCCCACAAGGGTAGCCAGCCACACACGGTGCTCCGCGCCGGGATTGCCGCGGGGGAGGCCGCGACGGCGGCCTCCCCCGGATCGGACGCGGACGGCTCAGCCGGTGCCGGTGGCGAGTTCGACGTCCTCGGGGGCGTCGTCGGCGGGCGGGGCGGGGTGGGCGGGGGGCTTGGGGCGGCGGCCGAACAGCTCGGCGGGGGTGGGCATCCGGTGCGGACGGGGCGGGGTCTTCGCGGCGGCGGGCTGCTCCGGGCGGGAGTCGGTGCTGCTCATGGGGGTCCGTCCTCCTACAGGGGTGGGGTGACTGTGCGGCGGTGCGGCGGGACTCGGTACGGCCACCAGGTGGCGGGGCGGTCCGCTGTGGAGGGCGAGCCGCTCGCGGACGGCGGCCTCGGCCAGCGCGTGGCAGCGCCCGGCCAGCCGGGAGCGGCGGGCCCGCTCGCCCTGGCCGCAGGGCTGGCGGCTCAGTCCGCGCAGTGCGGTGAGGTCCTCCGGCCCGGGCAGGTACCCGTCGGACACCGCCTCCTCCAGCCGTTCCAGGTAGCCGGGGGCGCTGCCGGGCAGGGCGGAGCGGTAGCGTCCGAGGTCGGCGAGCAGGAAGGCGCGCAGCCGGCCGCCCTCCTGGACGGCCTCGTCGATCGCCTCGGTGAGGCGCAGGGCGTCCTGGACGTCCTCCGCCCAGAGTTCGGCGCCCGGCCCGGCGAGGGCGGGCCGGACGGGCCCCTGGAGGTGGACGGGCACGGCGGGGTGGAGGGCTTGGGCGAGGGCGCGGCGCAGCACGCGGACTTCGTCGGCGCTGAAGGCCATGCCGCCGCGCGATCCGTGTGGCGTAGGCATGGGCTGACACTACGTGACGAATATCCGATTTGTCGGTAACGTCGCGCCGAACCACCCACGGTCGGCCCGGCGAAGAAGCCTTTCGCCGCCACCTGTAACGCCACCCGGGGCGCACCTGGTCATCCAGGTGTCAGGGGAGAACGAGCGAGGGGGCCGGGCAGGATGCGACCGGACGGTCAGGGGAAGGCGGCCCGGGGCGGGCGGCGGGACGAGGACTTCCAGGCCTTCGCGGCCGCCCGCGCCAGACCGCTCTACCGGTCGGCCTGCCTGCTCACCGGCGGGGACACCCACCTCGCCGAGGACCTGGTGCAGGAGGCCCTCGGGCGGATCTACGCCCAGTGGCACCGCACCTCCTGGTTCGGGGCCAAGCGCCGGATCGACAACCCGGCCGGGTACGCGCACACCGTGCTGGTGCGGGCCTTCCTCTCGCACCGCGTCCGCCGCTCCAGCGGCGAGCGGCCGGTCGAAGCGGTGCCGGACGGCGCGGCCCCGCAGGGCGACCCGGAACTGCGGCTCGCCCTGGTGGACGCGCTCGGCCGGCTCGCCCCGCGCGACCGGGCGGTGCTGGTGCTCCGCTACTGGGAGGACCGCAGCGTCGAGGAGACCGCCGCGGTCCTGCACAGCACCCCGGGCGCCGTCCGGACCCAGGCCTTCCGCGCGCTCGGCCGGATCCGCACGGTGCTCGGCAGCAGCCTCGACGACCTCGCCGAGCGCTGAGCCGGCGCGTCACGTCACGTCAACCCACTTGGTAGAGAGGTTGGTTCAGCATGTCCGCAGAGCACGACGGGCCCGAGGAGCGGTTCGAGCGGGCCTTCACCGAGGCCCTCGGCAGGGCCGGCGAGGCCTACGACACCGAACCCGGCCCGCTGGTCGACACCGGCTGGTCGCACGGCCGTCGGCTGCGCCGCAGGCGGCGGATCGGCACCGTGGCGGGCGCCGCCGCGCTGGCCTTGGTCGGGGTGGGCGCGGCCGGGATCGGCGGCTTGCTGCCCGGGCTCGGCCCGACGTCCGCCAGCTCGGTCTCCTCCGGTGCGGCCGTGGGCCGGCCGGTCTCCGGCGCCGAGTTCCAGCGGATGCTCACCGAGCTCCTGCCCCCGGGGACGGTGCAGGTCGGCGAGGCCCGGGGGACCGAGAGCGACATCCCGCAGCTGCGGCTGGTGCTGGACGACGGGAACGGCCCGGTCCAGTACCTGTTCTGGATCATGCGCAACGGCGTCGAGCCCGGCTGCCTGGGCCCGCTTCCGGGCGACGCCTGCAGCGAGACCGACCTCCCGGGCGGCGAGCACCTGACCCTCTATCAGGCCGGGACGCGTCCCGGCGAGCCGGCCGGCTCCAAGACCTGGTCCGCCACGTTGACCGGGACCGGCTACGAGATCCTGCTCCAGGAGTGGAACCGCAAGCCGCTGGAGCAGGGCACGCCGATCACCCGGACCGACCCGCCGCTGACGCCGGACCAGCTCACCGCGGTGGTGAAGGACCCGCGCTGGAAGAAGGTCGTGGCGGCGTTGCCGAAGGGCCCGGTGATGGGGGTGGTCGTCACCCCCGCCCCCGGCGCCGCCTCGACCTACGTGCCGGACTCGGTGGTCACCGGTCCGGTCACCCTGCCGGCCTTCCCGAAGCCCGGCAGCTGAGCGCCGCTCAGCTCGCGGGGCGGTTGCGCTCGTACACCAGGCGCAGGCCGATCAGGGTCAGCCAGGGCTCGTGCACGTCGATGGTGCCGGCCTCGCCGAGGACGAGCGGGGCCAGGCCGCCGGTGGCGATCACCTGGACGTCGTCCGGGTCCTTGGCGAGCTCCCGGGCCATCCGCTCGACCAGGCCGTCGACCTGGCCGGCGAAGCCGTAGAGGATGCCGGACTGCATGCCCTCGACGGTGTTCTTGCCGATCACGTTGCGCGGGCGGGCCAGCTCGATCTTGCGCAGCTGGGCGCCGCGGACGCCGAGCGCCTCGACCGAGATCTCGATGCCGGGGGCGATCGCGCCGCCGACGTAGTCGCCGCGCGCGTTGACGGCGTCGAAGGTGGTCGCGGTGCCGAAGTCGACCACGATGCACGGGCCGCCGTACAGGTGGTTGGCGGCCAGCGCGTTGACGATCCGGTCGGCGCCGACCTCCTTGGGGTTGTCCATCAGGACGTGCACCCCGGTCTTCACGCCGGGCTCCACGATCACCGCGGGGACGTCGCCGTAGTAGCGGCGGGTCACCTCGCGGAGCTCGTGGAGCACGGCGGGGACGGACGAGCAGATCGCCAGGCCCTCCACCGCGGCCTCCTTCACCGCGGTGTGGCTGCCCATCAGCCCTTGCAGCAGCACCGCCAGTTCATCGGCCGTGCGGCGCGGATCGGTGGAGATCCGCCAGTGTTCCACCACGTCCTCGCCGTCGAACAGGCCGAGCGTGGTCTGGGTGTTGCCGACGTCGATGGTGAGGAGCACGGGGACGCTTTCTGCGAGTCGGGACGGGACTGCGGCCGACCTGACGGTCAGGCGCGCAGGTCCAGGCCGATGTCCAGGATCGGCGAGGAGTGGGTGAGCGCGCCCACGGCCAGGTAGTCGACACCAGTCTGGGCGACCTCGCGCGCGCTGGCCAGGGTCAGACCGCCGGAGGCCTCCAGCTTCGCCCGGCCGGCCACCAGCGCGACGGCCTCCTTCAGCTGGCCGACGGTGAAGTTGTCCAGCAGGATCAGGTCCGCCCCGGCCTCCAGCACCGGCGTGATCTGCTCCAGGGTGTCCACCTCGACCTCGACCGGCAGCTCCGGGTACGCGGCCCGGACGGCCCGGAAGGCCTCGGCCACGCCGCCGGCCGCGACCACGTGGTTGTCCTTCACCAGCGCGGCGTCCGAGAGCGCCATCCGGTGGTTGGCGCCGCCGCCGCAGCGCACCGCGAACTTCTCCAGCGCGCGCAGGCCCGGGGTGGTCTTGCGGGTGTCCCGGACGACGGCGCCGGTGCCCTCCAGGGCGTCCGCCCAGGCGCGGGTGGCGGTGGCGATGCCGGACAGGTGGCAGAGCAGGTTGAGCGCGCTGCGCTCGGCGGTCAGCAGGTCGCGGGTGCGGGAGCGGACCGAGAGCAGCACCTGGCCGGCCTCGACCCGGTCGCCGTCCTCGACGTGCCGCTCGACCTCGAACTCCTCCTCGCAGACCAGCGAGACGACGGCCTCGGCGACCCGCAGGCCGGCCACCACGCCGGCCTGGCGGGCGGTGAAGTCGGCGGTGGCGACGGCCTCGGCGGGCACGGTCGCCACCGAGGTGACGTCCTCGCCGCCGGCCAGGTCCTCGGCGAGCGCCAGGGTGGCGATGTCCTCGACCTCGACCGGGTCCAGCCCGGCCTGCTCCAGCAGCTCGGCCAGCTGCGGGTCCAGACCGGTCTCGTAGCCCTCGCCGTCCCCGCAGGCGCAGCCGTCGCCGCAGCCGCCCTGGTCGGCCAGGGGGAGTTCCTCGTGGGAGTGGGTCATGGTTCTACTGCTCCTCAGGGGTGCTGACGGGACCGCCGGTGGCGGCGAGGGTGGTGATCAGGTGGCGCCGCCAGTGGGCGTCGTCGCGCTCGGGGAAGTCCTCGCGCCAGTGGCAGCCGCGGGTCTCCTCGCGCTGCGCGGCGGCCGTGACCAGGGCGGTCGCGACCAGCAGCAGGTTGGCGGCCTCCCAGGTCTCCACCCGGGGGTCGGCCGGCTTCTCCTCGGCCACGTGGGAGCGGGCCTGCTCGGCGAGCAGGGCCAGTCCGGCCGCGGTGTCGGCCATCGACGCGGCGGAGCGCAGGATGCCCGCGCCGCGCGACATCAGCCGCTGGATCTCGGCGCGCGCCTCCGACGGGGGCAGCGGGACGGGCTGCGCGGCGCGGGCGGCGGCGACGTCCACCGCGCGCTCGGGCAGGTCGCCGGCCGCGTCCAGCCCCGCCAGGTCGGCGGCGATCCGCTCGGCGAAGACCAGGCCCTCCAGCAGCGAGTTGGACGCCAGCCGGTTGGCGCCGTGCACCCCGGTGCAGGCGACCTCGCCGCAGGCGTACAGGCCGGGGACGCTGGTGCGGCCGTGCCGGTCGGTGCGGACGCCGCCGGAGGCGAAGTGCGCGGCCGGGGCGATCGGGATCGGCTCGGTGACCGGGTCGATGCCGTTGGCGCGGCAGAAGGCGAGGATGGTCGGGAAGCGGTGCTCCCACATCTCGGCGCCGAAGTGCCGCCCGTCCAGGAACATGTGCTCTGCGCCCTGCTCCTGCATGCGCCGGGTGATCGCCTTGGCGACGATGTCGCGCGGGGCGAGTTCGGCCAGCTCGTGCTGGCCGACCATGAAGCGGACGCCGTCCGCGTCCACCAGGTGGGCGCCCTCGCCGCGGACCGCCTCGGAGACCAGCGGCTGCTGGCCCTCGGCCTCCGGACCGAGCCAGAGCACGGTGGGGTGGAACTGGACGAACTCCAGGTCGGTGACGGCGGCGCCGGCCCGCAGGGCCAGGGCCACGCCGTCGCCGGTGGAGACCGCCGGGTTGGTGGTGGCGGAGAAGACCTGGCCCATGCCGCCGGTGGCGAGCACCACCGCGCGGGCCCGGACGGCGCCGACGCCGTCGCGCTGGCCCTCGCCCATCACGTGCAGGGTGAGCCCGGCGGCGTGGCCCGCCGCGTCGGTCAGCAGGTCGAGCACGAGCGCGTGCTCGATCAGCTCGATGCCCGGGTCGGTGCGGACGGCGGCGACCAGGGCGCGCGATATCTCGGCGCCGGTCGCGTCCCCGCCCGCGTGGACGATCCGGCGGCGGTGGTGGCCGCCCTCGCGGGTCAGCAGGACCTCGCCGTCCTCGCCCCGGTCGAACAGGGCGCCGGTGGCGATCAGCCGGCGGACGGCGTCCGGGCCCTCGGTGACCAGGGTGCGGACGGCCTCCTCGTCACAGACGCCGGCGCCGGCCACCAGGGTGTCGTCCAGGTGCTGTTCGGGGGTGTCCCCCTCGCCCAGGGCGGCGGCGACGCCGCCCTGGGCCCAGCGGGTGGAGCCTTCGTCCAGCACGGCCTTGGTGACCACCATGGCCCGCAGGCCGGCCTTGCGGACGTTGAGCGCGACGGTGAGGCCGGCGACCCCGGAGCCGACCACGACCACGTCGGTGGCGGCGGTCCAGCCGGGAGCCGGTGCGGTGAGGCGGTGCGTGGACATGGGTGGCTGGCTCCTTCAGCGCGAGACGGCGTCGGCCGCGCCGTTGCCGTCACCGTACGCCCTGTCACCCCGGAGCAGTCCGCTGCCCTCCGGGGCCTCCGCCGGGTCCCCGCCCAGGCCGGTGATCCGGTTCTGCCCGTCCACGAAGACGATCTTCGGCTCGTAGCCCCTGGCCTCGGCCGTGTCCATCTGCCCGTAGGCGATGAGTATGACGAGGTCGCCCGGGTGGACGAGGCGGGCGGCGGCGCCGTTGATGCCGATCACGCCGGAGCCGCGCGGGCCGGCGATGGTGTACGTCTCCAGCCGGGCGCCGTTGTCGATGTCGACGATGTGGACCAGCTCGCCAGGGAGCAGGTCGGCGGCGTCGAGCAGGTCCTCGTCCACCGTGACGGATCCCACGTAGTGCAGGTCGGCCTGGGTCACGGTGGCCCGGTGGATCTTGGACTTGAGCATGGTGCGGAGCATTGCGGGTCACGCCTCCTGTGAGTGCATGCCTGAAGGGGGTTCTTACTGCGGTACTACCGAACGATGATGCGGACGTTGTCGATCAGGCGGGTCGGGCCCACCTTCGCGGCGACGGCCAGCACCGCCTCGCCCTGGAAGTCGTCCGCCGCCTCGGAGAAGTCGTGCGGGTCGATCAGGGCGAGGTAGTCCAGGGTGACGCCCTCGGCGCCGTCCAGGGCGGCCGAGGCGGCCTCGCGGACGGCCTTCGGGCCCTGCGCGGCGGCGTCCCGGCCGGCGAACAGGGCCTTGGACAGGGCGAGCGCGTGCTCGCGGTCCTCCGCCGAGAGGTAGCGGTTGCGCGAGGACAGCGCCAGGCCGTCCTCCTCGCGGACGGTCGGCACGCCGACGATCTCGACGTCGAAGTCCAGGTCGGCGACCATCCGCTGGATGATCGCCAGCTGCTGGGCGTCCTTCTCGCCGAAGAAGGCGAAGTCCGGGTCGGTGATGTGCAGCAGCTTGGCGACCACGGTCAGCACGCCGTCGAAGTGGCCGGGCCGGGTCGCGCCCTCGAAGCGCTCGCCCATCGGGCCGGCCGCCATCCGCACCTGCGGCTCGCCGTTCGGGTAGACCTCCTCGGCGGACGGCGCGAAGACCACGTCGGCGCCGTGCTCCTCGGCCAGCCGCACGTCGTCGTCGAGGGTGCGCGGGTAGCGCTCCAGGTCCTCGCCCGGGCCGAACTGGAGCGGGTTGACGAAGACCGTCACCGCGACCCGGCCCTCGCGGCCGACCTGCTTGCGGGCGGCCCGGATCAGCGCGGCGTGGCCCTCGTGCAGCGCGCCCATGGTCATCACGACGGCGTTGTCGACCGGCTGCTCGTCCGGCCAGAACGCGGCCTCGAAGTCGTCCACGGTGCGGGTGACGACGGCCCGGTGGACCTTCGGCGTCCGCTGGGGCTTGTTCGGCTGCTTACCGCGTGCCATCAGTGCTCTCCTCGTTCAGTACGTCCAGCAGTGCCGCCGCCGACGTTTCGTCGATGGTTCCGTTGGCGAGCGCCCGCTGCGCGGTGGCGCGGGCCATCGCCCGGTAGGCCGCCGGGATGTCCGGGGACACCGTACTGAGCTGCGCCAGGTGGCGCCGCACGGTGCCCGCGTCGCCCCGGGCGACCGGGCCGGTGAGGGCCGCGTCACCGGAGCGCAGGCTGTTGTCCAGGGCGGCGCCCAGCAGCGGGCCGAGCAGCCGGCCGGGCTCGGCGACGCCGGCCGAGCGCAGCAGCTCCATCGCCTGCGCGACCAGGGTGACCAGGTGGTTCGAGCCGTGCGCGAGGGCGGTGTGGTAGAGCGGGCGGACCTCCTCGGGCACCCACTCCGGCTCGCCGCCCATCTCCACCACCAGCGCCTCGGCGACCGGCCGCAGCTCCTCGGGGGCGGTCACGCCGAACGGGCAGCCGGCCAGCCGGGCCAGGTCCACCGAGGTGCCGGTGAAGGTCATCGCCGGGTGCAGGGCCAGCGGCAGCGCCCCGGCCCGGGTGGCGGGCTCCAGGACGGCGACGCCGTGGGCGCCGGAGGTGTGCACGACCAGCTGGCCGGGGCGGACCGCGCCGGTGGCGGCCAGCCCGGCCACCAGGTCGGCCAGCGCGTCGTCCGGGACGGTCAGCAGCACCAGGTCGGCGGCGGCCAGGACCTGCGGCGGGGTGACGATCCGCACGCCCGGCAGCAGCGCCTCGGCGCGGCGGCGGGAGACGGCGGAGACCCCGGAGGCGGCGACCACGGTGTGCCCGGCGAGCTGGAGCGCCGCGCCCAGCGCGGGGCCGACCCGGCCGGTGCCGACCACGCCGACGGCCAGCCGGGCGGGGCGGTTGCCGGGGTCGCCTGGGTCGCCGAAAGCCTGGTCGGCGAAGTCGGACGGATTCACGTCCACCCTTGTCCTGCCTTGTCCTGAATGACCGTTCCAGTCCGCTCCACGGGTACCGGACGTACCGCCCCAGTCTACGGGGGCGCCCGGACGCCGAAGCGGCTCAGTCGCCGGCCCCGGCCCGGATCAGCCCGGCCTCGTACGCCAGCACCACGGCCTGGACCCGGTCGCGCAGCCCCAGCTTGGCCAGGATCCGGCCGACGTGGGTCTTCACGGTGGCCTCGGAGAGCACCAGCCGGGCCGCGATCTCGCCGTTCGACAGGCCCTGGGCGACCAGCAGGAACACCTCCCGCTCGCGCTCGGTCAACGGGCCGAGGACGTCCGAGCCGGGCGCGCTCTGCGGGGTGGGCAGCACCTCGGCGAAGCGGTCGATCATCCGTCGGGTGGTGGTCGGGGCGACCACCGCGTCCCCGCCGTGCACCGCGCGGATCGCGGCCACCAGCTCGGTCGGCGGGACGTCCTTGAGCAGGAAGCCGCTGGCGCCGGCCTTGAGCGCGGCGAAGGCGTACTCGTCCAGGTCGAAGGTGGTGAGGATGAGCACGTGGGGGGCGTTCGGCAGCGGGCTGCCGTCCTCGGCGAGGCAGATCCGGCGGGTCGCCTGCACGCCGTCCAGCCGCGGCATCCGGACGTCCATCAGGATCACGTCCACCTCGGTGCGCCGCAGCTGCTCCAGGGCCTGCGCGCCGTCGCCCGCCTCGGCGGTGATCTCGATGTCGCCCTGCGACTGGAGGATCATCCGGAACCCGGTGCGCAGCAGTTCCTGGTCGTCGACGAGCATCACGCGGATGGTCAAGGTGGGACTCCTTGGAGGGGGGTGGACGGCGGACGGGGCTAGTGGGCCGCCTTGAGCGGCAGGACGGCGCGGATCCGGAAGCCGCCGCCGGGGCGGGGGCCCACGTCGAGGCTGCCGCTGACCATGCCGACCCGCTCGCGCATGCCGATCAGGCCGTGGCCGAGGCCGTCCGCGCCGCCGGCGGCCAGGTGCTCGTCGGTGCTGCCGCGCCCGTCGTCCTCCACCAGGACGGCCAGCTCGCGCTCACCGAAGTCGACCGCGACCCGGGCGTGCGCGTCGGGGCCGCCGTGCTTGCGGACGTTGGTGAGCGCCTCCTGGACGATCCGGTAGACGGTCAGCTCGACGCCGCGCGGCAGCTCGCGCGGGTGCCCGGAGGTGGCGTAGTCCACGTCGAGCCCGGCGGTGCGGACCTGCTCCAGCAGCTCCGGCAGCTCCTCGACGCCCGGCTGCGGCACGTACTCCTCGGCCTTGGTGTCGGCGGTGCGCAGCACGCCCAGCAGGCGGCGCATCTCGACCAGTGCCTGGCGGCCGGTGGAGGCGATCGTGCCGAGCGCCTCCTTGGCCTGCTGCGGGGAGTTGTCCAGCACGTACGCGGCGCCGTCGGCCTGGACGATCATCACCGAGACGTTGTGCGCGACCACGTCGTGCAGCTCGCGGGCGATCCGGGCGCGCTCGGCGGCGACCGCCACCTTGGACTGGGCGTCCCGCTCGCGCTCCAGCCGGGCGGCGCGGTCCTCCAGCTCGGTCAGGTAGGCGCGGCGCACCCTGGTCAGCCGGCCCCAGGCCCAGCAGAGGATGAACGGCGTGCTCATCAGCAGCGTGATCAGCGCCGCCTCGCCGAAGGTGTACGGGCGGGTGTGGGCGTCGCCGGCCCGGTCGAAGACCGTCTTCACCGGCATCATCTGCCAGAACACCAGCGGCCCGGAGGCCAGGCCGGCCGTCAGGGCCAGCCGGGAGATCCACTTCTGGCCGAAGGCGGCACCGGTGTAGGCGAAGACCAGGTAGGCGATCGAGGAGCCGGCCGGCGAGATGTCCACGAGTACCTGGCCGACGCCGATGGCGGCGGCGGCGGACACCGTGAGGTCGGGGAAGCGCCGCCGGACGACCATCAGCAGCGGCAGCACCACCGCGATCGCGAGCGAGACGTCGAAGCGCCAGCCGTCGTCGATCGGGCCGTCGTTCGGCACCAGGCCGGCGAAGAGCACCATCGCCGCCCAGGCGGCGTCGACCACCATGGGGTGACGGCGGAGCCAGGCGTTGAGTCGATGCACGTGTCCAGCGTAGGCAGTCGCTCCGTGTGCCCAGGTCCGCCGGTAGGGCGATCCGCCCTACTCCGTAGGTCGGAGAAGCACCCGATCCGATGGGGAGGGTCGACCGGGCGCCGGGTAGCGTCCAGCCCCATGACTTGGATGCGGTGGGCGCCCGCCATGGAACGGGCCCTGTACGACCCCGGGCAGGGCTTCTACCGCAGGCCGGAGGGCCCCGCCGGCCACTTCCGCACCTCCGTGCACGCCTCGCCGAGGTTCGCCCGTGCGGTGGCCCGGCTGCTGCTGGAGGTTGACGAGGCCCTCGGTCGTCCGGAGGAGCTGGCCCTGGTCGACATGGGGGCCGGGCGGGGCGAACTGCTCACCGGCGTCCTGGCCGAACTGCCCGCGGAGGTGCTGGCGCGGCTGCGCCCGTACGGCGTGGAGGTCGCCGACCGCCCGGCCGGCCTGCCGTCCACAGCCCTGTGGACGGACCGGCCGCCGCGCGGGGTGACCGGGCTGCTGTTCGCCAACGAGTGGCTGGACAACGTCCCGCTGGACGCCGGGGAGGTCGACGAGGACGGGGTGCTGCGCTACGTCGAGGTGGACACCGCGACCGGCGGGACCCGCCTCGGCGAGCCGGTCTCGGCGGCCGACGCGGCCTGGGCCGGCCGCTGGTGGCCGGTCGCGGAGCCCGGCGACGCGGTGGAGTTCGGCGGCCCCCGGGACGCCGCCTGGGCGCGGGCGGTGGCCGGGCTGGAGCGCGGCCTGGCCGTCGCCGTCGACTACGGGCACACCGCCGGGCGGCGGCCGCCGTTCGGCACGTACGCCGGTTTCCGGGACGGCCGGGAGGTGGCCCCGGTGCCGGACGGCTCCTGCGACGTCACCGCGCACGTCGCGCTGGACTCCGTCGCCGTGCCCGGTCTCCACAGCCTGTGGACAACGCAGCGGGAGGCGCTGCGGGCGCTCGGCGTGAGCGGCGGGCGCCCGGCGCTCGCGCTGGCCACCAGCGACCCCGTCGGCTACCTGCGGGCGCTCAGCGGGGCGGGGGAGGGGGCCGAGCTGACCGACCCGGGCGGGCTGGGCGCCTTCGGGTGGCTGGTGCAGGCTGTCCGCATGACGGAACCGGTGAGCTTGGCGGGCCTGCCGGGATGGCAGACTCTGGGGGCATGAGGGAGACCACGGTCGGCATCGGGGCGGGAGCCGAGAACTTCACCGGCGCGGCGGGCACCACCGACATGGTGCTCAACATCGGCCCGCAGCACCCGGCCACCCACGGCGTGCTGCGCCTGAAGCTGGTGCTGGACGGCGAGCGCATCGTCAGCGCCGAGCCGGTGATCGGCTACATGCACCGGGGCGCGGAGAAGCTGTTCGAGGCCCGTGACTACCGGCAGATCATCATGCTGGCCAACCGGCACGACTGGCTCTCCGCCTTCTCCAACGAACTCGGCGTCGTCATGGCCGTCGAGCGGATGCTCGGCATGGAGGTCCCGGAGCGGGCGGTCTGGATCCGCACCCTGCTCGCCGAACTCAACCGGGTGCTCAACCACCTGATGTTCCTCGGCTCGTACCCCCTGGAGCTCGGCGGGATCACCCCGGTCTTCCACGCCTTCAACGGCCGCGAGGACCTCCAGCACGTGCTGGAGGAGGCCTCCGGCGGCCGGATGCACTACATGTTCAACCGGGTCGGCGGCCTCAAGGAGGACCTGCCGGCCGGCTGGCTCGGCCGGGTCCGCACCGCCGTCGCCACCGTGCGCTCGCAGCTGCCCGTCTTCGAGGACCTCGTCCTCGGCAACGAGATCTTCCGCGCCCGCACCGCCGGGGTCGGCGTCCTCACCCGGGCGCAGGCCGAGGCGTACGGCGTCAGCGGCCCCATCGCCCGGGCCAGCGGCCTCGACCTCGACCTGCGCCGCGACGAGCCGTACCTGGCGTACGGCTCCGAGGAACTGCGGCAGGTGCTCACCGTGGTCACCCGCGAGGAGGGCGACTGCCTGGCCCGCTTCGAGTGCCTGCTGGAACAGACCCTCAACGCGCTCGACCTCGCCGACGCCTGCCTCGACAAGCTCGCCACGCTGCCGCCCGGCCCGGTCAACCAGCGGCTGCCCAAGGTGCTCAAGGCGCCCGAGGGCAGCACCTACGCGTGGACCGAGAACCCGCTCGGGATCAACGGCTACTACCTGGTCTCGCGCGGCGACAAGACGCCGTGGCGGCTCAAGCTGCGCTCGGCGTCCTTCAACAACATCCAGGCGCTCACCGAGCTGCTGCCGGGGACGCTGGTCGCGGACATGGTGGCGATCCTGGGGTCGATGTTCTTCGTGGTCGGGGACATCGACAAGTAGGCCGGTTCCGGCGGTGGGCCGGTGCCGCCGCGTAGGGCGGGCACCGGGGGCGGGGGTCAGTCCTTCTTGGCCTTCCTGACCGGGTCCGCCGGGTGCGGGGCCACCTTGCGGTCGCCCTTGGTGGCGATCCGCTCCTCGCACAGCCGGGCCAGCACCTCGTACCCCTTCCGGCCCATCAGCTCGGTGAGCTCGGGGCGGTAGCTGACGTACACCGCGTCCGCGCCCTGGTGGGCCGCCGGGGCGCCGGTGCACCACCAGTGCAGGTCGTGGCCGCCCGGGCCCCAGCCGCGGCGGTCGTACTCGCCGATCGTGACCTGGAGGTAGCGGGTGTCGTCGGGGCGGTCGATCCAGTCGTAGGTGCGGCGGATCGGCAGCTGCCAGCAGACGTCCGGCTTGGTCTCCAGCGGCTCGCGGCCCTCCTTGAGGGCGAGCGCGTGCAGGGCGCAGCCGGCGCCGCCCGCGAAGTCCGGGCTGTTCACGAAGATGCACGCGCCGCCGACCCGGCGGGTCTGGCGGTCGCCGTCCTCGTCCAGCATGGTGATGCCGCCGTCGGAGACGATCCGGCCCTTGGCGTCGGTGCCCTCGGCGAAGTTCTCCCACAGCTCGGGGGTCAGCCGGGTCGCGTGCCCCAGGACGCGCTTCTCGTCGTCCTCGTCCGAGTAGTGCGCGCCCAGCGTGCAGCAGCCGTCCGACTCGCCGCGGCCCTCGCGGATGCCGTGGCAGCCCTGGCCGAAGACGCAGGACCAGCGGGAGGTCAGCCAGGTGAGGTCGCAGCGGAAGACCTGCTCCTCGTCGGCGGGGTCGGCGAACTCGACCCAGGCGCGGGCGAAGTCCAGCGGGACCTCGTCGCGCGGGATCTCGCGGCGCAGGCTCGGCATCGCGAGGTCGACGGGGGCGGGGGAAGCCTTGGGCTTCGCCTTGGACTTCTTCTTGGACGTTTCTGCTGGTGCCACCCGGCAAGGGTAGAGCTTTCGGGGGCGGGAGCGCGGTGGCGGGACCGGTGGCGGGGTCGGTGGCGGGGTCGGGGCGGGTTTTGCGGCGGGGCCCGGCGGAGCACGGGGCGGGGTCGGTGGTGGCGGGGTCGGCCGGGGTGAAGGCGGGGTGAAGAGGTCCGTCGGGCGCTGCGGGCGGGCCCGGGGGCGCGCCTAGGATGGCGGCCGGTCCGCGGCGGGGTCCGCGACGGGACCGCTACGGGGAGGTACGGGGATGGCAGGCGGCAGCACCGGGGCGTCCGGCGGCGCGGGCGGGGAGTTCGTCCTCAAGCCGTGGGAACTGCACGGCGAGGGCCGGGAGTTCGAGAAGCTCGGCGGCGAACTGACGAAGGCCGTCGCCGCCCTGGAGCAGGGCCTCGCCGCGCTCGGCGCCCCCTGGGGCGCGGACCAGCCGGGCAGCGGGTTCGCCACCGTGTACGGGCAGGCGCGCGGTGAACTCGTCGGCGGGCTGCGGGGGTTGGCCGGGCGGGTGGCCGGGGTCGGGGCCGGGCTGCACACGATGGCCGCGCGGACGGCGGACGCGGACAGCGCGGCGGCGGGTGGGTTCGGGGCGACGGCGGTGCCGGGGGTCGCGGGAGTTCCCGGGGTGCCGGGGGCAACCCCCGGGGTGGTGCCCGCCGTCCCCAAGGACATGTCGGTCTGACGGACCCGGCCCGAAGCCCGGCTCGAAGGGGGAAGCGCGTGTCCCGGAAACTGCCCGAGGAACTGGTCCCGGTGCTGGCCCGGACCGGCCGACTGTGGCCGCAGGCCGACGAGGAGGGCCTGCGCAAGGCCGCCGGAGTCTGGCGCGAGTTCGGCAAGGAGGCCGACCGGCTCACCCGCCGCTGCGGCGAGTCCGTCCGGCGGGTCACCGCCGACAACTCCGGCCACGCGGTCGAGGCCTTCGGCGCGTACTGGCAGGCCTTCAGCGGCGGCGGCAAGGGCCACCTGGACGACGCGCACAGCGCGGTCGGGCTGGTCGCCGGGGCCTTCGACACGTCCGCGCGGGCCGTGGACACCTGCAAGGCCGAGATCATCGCGACCCTGCGGCAGCTCGCCGCCGAACTCCGGCAGGCGGAGGAGCAGGCGGCCAAGGCCAAGGAGGCGGCCGGCAAGATCGCCGCGGCGGCGACCGGCGGCGACCCGGCCGGGAACGGGGTGGCCGGGAGCGAGGTGGTCGGGAACGGGGTGGCCGGCGGACTGCGGAAGGCCGTCGGCGGCCTCGCGGCCACGGTGGAGAACGCCGCCACCGAGCAGGTCGCGGCGGGGGTGGCGGCCGTCGCCGTCGAGACCGCCGCGCTGAAGATCGGCGGACTGCTCGCCGAACTCGGCCGCGCCATGAAGGACGCCCTGTCCGGCGTGCTCGTGGAGCCGGCCGCGGTCGCCCTGCTGAAGCTCGGCAGCACGCCGGGGACGGAGGTCACCGCCGCCTCGTACCGCAACGGCGCGTTCGACCCGCTCGCCGCCGGGTTGCCCGCCGCCCTCGGCGAACCGGGCGTGCTCGGCGCCGACGGCTCCGGGCTGGTGCTGCTCGCCGGGAAGGACGGCAAGCCGCTGGTCGGCGTGCCCGGGCTGACGGTCAAGGTGGACGAGCAGGGCCAGCCCGTCCTCGGCCCGGACGGGCAGCCGGTCATCCTCCGCGCCGACGGCACGCCGGTGGCCGACGCCACCGGGTTGCTGGTCGTCCCGGGGCCGGACGGCACGCCGGTGGTCGGGGTGGCGGACCTGGCGGTCCGGCTGGACGAACACGGGCAGCCCGTGCTCACCGACGAGGACGGCAAGGCGCTCCGCGGGGTGCCGCTCGCCGGGCTGACACCGGGGGCGGACGGACCGGGGGCGGACGGGCCGTCGGCGGTCGGGCCGGGTGGCGACAAGCCGCTCGCGGGTGCGGCGCCCGACGGGCCGACGGTGCCGGGCGCGGTGACGGTGGCCTCGGTCGCGGTGGCGGACCCGGGGGCGGTCGTCGGCAGGCCGGACGTGGCGAGCGCGGCGAGTGCTCCCGTGGGTGCGTCGGCGGGCGGTGCCGTGGCGGCCGGGGGCTCGCCGGGGCAGCACCGGGCGACGGGCGGTGGGGGCGGCGGTGACTGGGCACCGCTGGCACCGGCCATTGCCGCGCCGGCCCGGCAGGGCGGCGGGTCGGCGGGCTGGTCGGACGGGGACTACCCGCTCCAGGCGCCCGCGGCCGCCTCGCACAGCGGCGGGAGTACGGGCGGGCCGGTGGCCGTACGGACGGACTCGGTGAGCGCTCCGGCCGCGCCCGCCACCGCGCCCGTCACCGCACCGTCCGCCGGAGGACCCGCGTACGGCCCGGCGCCGGAGACCCCCTCGGCGGTCCGGCCGGTCGGGGTGCCCGGGCAGTTCGGGACCCCGGCGTATGGCGGCGGGTACGGCGCGTACCAGGCGGCCGGTCCGGTCGCCACCGTCGGGCCGGGGCCGTTGGCGGGCACCGGCGGCGGACCCGCGAACGTGGCGGCCCCGTTCGGCAGCGGCGTCGGGGCGGGGGCGGCCGGCAGTCCAGGCGGCGTGGTCGGCGGTCCGGCCGCTGGAGGGCCGCCGACCGGCGCGCCGGTGGCCCGGACCCCGGTCGGCGCGGCGCCGCACCCGGTCGTCGGACCGCCGCCGGTCCACACCGCGCCGCCTTCCCCGGCCGTGCCCCCGGTCGTCGGGACCACCCCGGTGATCGGCCGCCCCGAGGCGCACCCGGTGGAGGCCCGACGGCGGGAGAACGCGGCGGTCCCCGCCGACCCGACCCTCGCCTGGGGCGCGGTCCCGGTCGCGACCGCCCACGCGATGGCCCTCCAACTCGCGCTGCGCGCCCGGCGCGGAGCCCAGCCGGAGGATCCGGCGTTCCGGCCGCGCAGCATCGCCGACAGCCGTCCGTACGGTCTGCCGGGCGGGCTCGCACCGGTCGACCCGGAGCACCAGGCCGAACTCGAACGCCGCGCCCCCCGGGACGCGGACGGCCTGCCCGTCCGCCACCCCGACCCGGCCGCCGGCGGCTGGGCGGAGGCCGTCAACGACGGCGGCCACCGCGAACCGGGCCGGGCCAACAACAGCCTGGAGATCGCCCTCTCGGCGGTCGAGTGCTACACCGGCCGCCCCACCTGCGCGGCCCCGCGCATCCCCACCGAGGGCGACGCCGGCGAACGGGGGGGCCGCGACCGCGCCGAACGCGAACTCGGCGCCCCCTTCCGGGACCTGGGCGACGGCGCCCCGGCCTTCGACCGCCTCGCTGACGACCTCCGCCGCGCCGGCCACGGCTCGCAGGCGGTGCTCCTCACCCTCGACGCCTACGGCCGCCCGCACGCTTGGAACGCCGTCAACCACCAGGACGCCGTCACCTACCTCGACCACCAGCTCGCCCGCCAGGCCCCCACCCCCCTCCACCCCGCCACCCACGGCCTCTGGGCCATCGCCCTCACCCCCGAAGGCCGCCCCCTCCCCCTCACCCCCGCCGCCTGACCCGCCCCCTGCCACCTCGTTCCCTGACCCGCACCCCACACCCCGCGCAGGAAGTCGGCCCGCCCGACTTCCTGCGCAGCCGGACGCAGTGCCCCCTGCCACCTCGCCTCCTGAGCCGCACCCCCGCACGGCCTGCCCCGCACCCCCCTTGCCCCCTTGCCGCCTGACCTGCGTCACTGACCCGGACCCCGTACCGCGCGTAGGAAGTCGGCCCGCCCGACTTCCTGCGCAGTTGCACACGACACCCCTTCTGCGGAGAAATCTGTAGACCGGTCGCCATATTTGCCACACGGGAACCGGGGGTAGCCCGCGCGAGAAGTCGACATGGCGACTCTGCTGGCGAAGTCGGTTGGGTTGGGCGTGGGACGGTAAGTGTGTGCCGGTCGGGGCGGGTTGGCTGTCTGTGGGGGTGGGTCGTGTTGCGTCCTGGTGGTGTGTCGGGGATTCCGGCGGAGACGGTGGCGCTGGCTCGCCGGGTTCATCCGCGGGGGACGGACGAGATGCGGGTTCGGGACGCGCTGGGTCCGTTGTTCAGCGACGTGGACTTCACCACGGGTGAGTTCGAGGAGATGTA